>NZ_JBFBEA010000024.1:0-132766 GCF_040683495.1 Streptomyces sp. NPDC093544
ATCTCCGTACCTGGGGGCTGCCGCCCCCAGACCCCCGCTGTCGGCCTGAACGGCCTCGTCCTCAAACGCCGGACGGGCTGAAACGGGGCGTAGCCCCGGAAGTACGGGACGGGCAGGGGCGGCGGGGGCGAAGAACCCCTCCCGAAGCCCCAACCCCGGGGCACCCATCCCCATCACGTCGAAGGGACGACGGACGATGATGTTCCATCCCAGACGCACACTCAGGGCCCTGCTGCTGCCGCTGGCCGCCGGGCTCGCCCTCACCGCCCTGCCCGCGCAGAGCGCCCACGCGGCGAGCACGCTCACCAACAGCGGTTTCGAGTCGAACGGCGCCGCCACGGCGACGCCGACCGGCTGGTCGACGTACTCGGCGGCCGGGCAGAGCGCCGCCTCGTTCACCGAGTCCGGTGGCCACGGCGGGAGTTACCGACTCACCCACTGGTCGGCCTCCGCCTACAAGGTGGAGACCTACCAGTACCTCTCCGGGCTGACCAACGGGAATTACACCCTCACCGCGTGGGTGCGCTCGGGCGGCGGCCAGAACTCCGCCTACCTCGCCCTGAAGAACTGCGGCAGCGCGGAACAGCGCACCGACCTGCCGGTCTCCGCCAGCGGCTGGCTCCGGATCGTCACCTCCATCGCCGTGACGAACAACCAGTGCACGATCAGTGTCAACTCCGACGCTGAAGCGGGCAATTGGATCAACGTCGACGACGTGACATTCACGTCCGGCTCGACAGGCCTCGCCATCAAGGGTTCTGACGTCTCGTCACTCGCCAAGAGCGAGGCCCTCGGCGGCGTCTACAGGACCAGCTCCGGCGCGACCGGCGACGCGCTCGGCATCCTCAAGTCCGCAGGGCAGAACTACGCACGCCTCAAGGTCTGGGTGAACCCCGTCGACGGTTACAACAACAAGACGCGCGTGCTGGCCATCGCCAAGCGGGTCAAGGCACAGGGCATGAAGCTGCTCGTCGACTTCCACTACTCGGACACCTGGGCCGACCCCGGCGCCCAGACCAAGCCGGCCGCCTGGTCCGGACACTCGTACAGCCGGCTCAGGACTGACGTGTACAACCACACGTACGACGTCCTGGGCGCCCTGAAGGCGCAGGGCACCACGGCCGACATGGTGCAGGTCGGCAACGAGATCAACGGCGGCATGCTCTGGTCCGAGGGCTCGACGAGCAACTGGTCGCAACTCGCGGGGCTGCTGAACTCCGGCTACGACGCGGTGAAGGCGGTCAACTCGTCCACCACCGTCGCGCTGCACCTCGCCAAGGGCGGCGACCTCGCGGGCACCCGCTGGTGGTTCGACAGCGCGGTCGCGGGCGGTGTGAAGTTCGACGTCATAGGCCTGTCGTACTACGGCTACTGGCACGGCACGCTCACCGACTTCCAGACAACCCTGGACGACGCGGCGGCACGCTACGGCAAGCCGGTCTACCTCGCCGAGACGGCCTACCCGTTCCGGCTGGACAGCGAGGACTCGACCGAGAACATCATCGACCTCAGCAGTGAGCTGGTCTCCGGCTACGCGGCCTCGACGGCCGGGCAGACGAAGTGGATGAAGGACGTGGCGAGCATCGTGGAGGCCGTCCCGAACGGTCGCGGCCTCGGCATCTTCTACTGGGAGTCCACCTGGACCGCCGTCACCGGCAACGGCTGGGATCCGACGGACTCCGCGTCCGGCAACGGCTGGGAGAACCAGGCACTCTTCGGCTACGACGACAAGGCCCTGCCGGCCATGTCGTGGTTCAGCCACCGCTGAGCAGCTGAGACAGCGTCGGCTCCCAGGACCACAACCGGGTCCTGGGAGCCGACGTCAGCAAGAGGACATCTGCGACGTCCGAGTGGAGAAGTCGCTTCGGCGGAATTCGCCGACAACGTCCCGCGGTAGCCGACAACATCCCGCGGGAACCGGGCCCCCGGGCTTTCCCGGAGGCGTTCGGCCTTCGCGAGCGTTGCCGAAGCCCGTGCGCGTCGCCCCGGGCTGCGGGACAGTTACGGGAGACCGCCGTGACGGAGGGGGACGAGATGCTGAAGGTTCCCGTCAGTGGACAACGCCTGGAGATCCTGGAGTGGCTGCGGGACCCTGTCGCGCACTTTCCTCGGCAGCGGCACGGCGACCTCGTCGAGGACGGCGTCACCCCGGCGACCCTCGCCGCCAAGCTCGGTGTGAGCCGTGCCGTCGCGCGCACCCACCTCGATCTCCTCACCGGGATCGGGCTGCTGCGCACCAAGAAGATCAGACGTCGCACCTTCTATCGCCGCGACGAGTACCGCATCGCCGAGGTCAGCCACTTCTTCGAGAAGGGCTGGTAGGAGCCGCCGGCTTCCACGGAGCCGCCCGTTTCTACGGAGCCGCCGGTTTCCACGCGTTCGGTCCGGTCGGTTTCCACGGGTCCGGCCGGGCGTGCGGGGCCGGTTCCCCCGGCGTTACGCTGTTCACCGGCCGCGATCTTGCCTCGCGGCGCGGCGGTGGGGCCCGCCGTACCCGAACCGCGGCGACAGCGCCGCCAACGGTCCCTACTTGCGATGGAGTGTGCTCGGGCGACCGGGCCCCGGCGAGTAGGAGACGTACGCACATGACAGCCCCGCAGCCAGAGCGAGCCGATCGAGCCGATCGAGCCGGGATGCCCGCGCGGCCGGTGTCCCCGTGGCAGGGCCAGGGACCGGTCGTCGCGATGGTCGCGCTGGGCGGCGCGATCGGCGCCACGGGCCGCTACGGCGCGTCGCTGTTGTGGCCGTCCCAGGCGGACGGATTCCCCTGGACCACGTTCTGGGTCAATGTCGTCGGCTGCGCGGTGATCGGCGTCTTCATGGTGGTCATCACCGAGGCGTGGGCGGCCCACCGGCTGGTGCGGCCGTTCTTCGGCACCGGAGTACTCGGCGGATTCACCACGTTCTCGACGTACGCCGTCGACATCCAGAAGCTGGTCGACGAGGGCCACCCCGGGACCGGCCTCGCCTACCTCGCCGCGACCCTGTTCGCGGCGCTCGCGGCGGTATGGCTGGCGGTATCGGCGGCACGTCGTGCCCTGGCGTGGAGCAGACGGAGGCAGCGATGACAAGGCTGACGGGCCGCGCCCTGCGCGTGACCATCTTCATCGGCGAGAACGACATCTGGCACCACAAGCCGCTCTACTCGGAGATCGTGCACCGCGCCCGCGCGGCGGGCCTCGCGGGCGCGAGCGTCTTCCGCGGTATCGAGGGCTTCGGTGCCTCCTCGCTGATCCACACCTCGCGGCTGCTCTCGCTCAGCGAGGACCTGCCGGTGGCCGTCGTGATCGTGGACACCGAGGAGCGAGTACGCGCCTTCCTGCCGCAGCTCGACGACCTTGTCTCCGAGGGGCTGGTGATCCTCGACGACTGCGAGGTCATCCGATACGTCGCACGGGAAGCGAAGCAGGGCGAAACGGGCAAGGAAGGTAAGAAGTAGTTGTGAACTGGCTGCTGGTGATCATCGGTGCCGCAGTCGGCGCGCCCCTGCGCTATCTGACCGATCGTGCGGTGCAGGTGAAGCACGACACGGTCTTCCCCTGGGGCACCTTCGCCGTCAACGTCACGGGCTGTCTGATCCTGGGCCTCCTGACCGGCGCGGCCTCGGCGGGCAACGCCTCCTCCCACCTGCAACTGCTGATCGGCACAGGCCTGTGCGGGGCGCTGACCACGTACTCGACCTTCTCGTACGAGACGTTGCGGCTGACCGAGACCGGCGCCGGGTTCTATGCCGCCGCGAACGTGATCGCGAGCGTGACAGCGGGCCTCGGCGCGGCGTTCGCCGGGGTCTCATTGGCGCAAGCTGTGTGGTCGTAGACCGCGGGCACTCACCCGTGCGCTGTAAGACGGTCTACAGCACTGTCGATCAACTCCACAGAACTGGATCACATGAGCGTCATCAACGTCGGGCAGGCCGTCGTCCTCGGAGCCGTCGAGGGAGTGACCGAGTTCCTTCCCGTCTCTTCCACCGGCCATCTCAAGATCACCGAGGGGCTGATGGGCATCCCGGTCGACGACAACGCGGTGGTCGGGTTCTCGGCGGTCATCCAGGTCGGCGCGATCGCCGCCGTGCTCGTGTACTTCTTCAAGGACATCGTGCGGATCGTCTCCGCCTGGGGGCGTGGCCTGCGCCATCGCGAGGAGCGCTACCACCACGACTACAAGTTCGCCTGGTGGGTCATCTACGCGACCATCCCGATCGTGATCGTGGGCCTGGCGGCGAAGCCGCTCATCGAAGGGCCGCTCGCCTCGCTGTGGGTGGTCGCGGCCTCGCTGATCGTCGGCAGTGGCGTGATGTGGGTGGCGGACCAGATGGGCCGGCACAAACGCGGTGAGGACGACACCACGTTCAAGGACGCGATGCTGGTCGGCGGCTCCCAGATCCTCGCCCTGCTCTTCCCGGGCTTCTCGCGCTCCGGCGCCACCATGTCCACGGCGCTCATCCTCGACCTCGACCGCGTCGCCGCCACCCGGCTCTCCTTCTTCCTCGGCATTCCCGCCCTGACCGGCGCCGGGCTGTACGAGCTGAAGGACGCCCTGGGTACGGGTGTCGGGGCCGCCCCGCTCGCCGTCGGCACCCTCGTCTCCTTCGTGGTCGCGTACGGCTCCATCGCCTGGCTGCTGAAGTTCATCGCCAGGCACTCCTTCAACGCCTTCGTGATCTACCGGCTCGTGATCGGCGTCGCACTGTTCGGCCTGCTCGGAGCGGGTGTGCTCAGCTGAAGCCGCCCCGGTGAATCTCTCCGACGGTTGACAGCCGCCTCCCGTTCCGCGGAGGATCACACCCGTGAACCTGTCAGACAGCCAGACAGGTGGTTCGGTACCGCGGCGCGTCAGCGCCATGGAAGCGGTGCTCACCCACCTCCGCGGCGCCATCGAACGCGGCGAGTACGCCGTCGGCGACAAGCTCCCCTCCGAGGCGGAGCTCTGCCGCCGCCTCGAAGTCAGCCGCCCCGTGCTCCGCGAGGCGCTGCGGGCCCTCCAGGTCATGGGCCTCACCGTGTCCCGCACCGGCAAGGGCACCTTCGTCCTCGCCAACGCCGTCGAGGAGCCCACCTTCGGCGACTACGCGGCCAGCGACCTCATCGAAGTCCGCCGCCATGTCGAGATCCCCGTCGCCGGGTACGCGGCGGTGCGCCGTACCCCGGAGAACCTCGACCACCTCGCCCAGCTCCTGGAGCGCATGGAGGGGGAGACCGACACCACCGCCTGGGTGGCGATGGACACGATCTTCCACATCGCCATCGCCGAGGCCTCCCAGAACCCGGTCTTCCGCAAGGTCATCGAGGAGATCCGGGACGCACTGGCCCGCCAGTCGGCCTTCCTGAACGAACTCGGCGGCCGCCGTGAGCAGTCCAACCGTGAGCACCGCGCGATCGTCGAGGCGCTGTTCGACGGCAGCGAGCGCGACGCGGTGGAGGCCATGTCCCATCACCTGGACCGCGTCGAAACCACCCTCACTTCCATCGTGCATCCCGGGCGCACGGACACCCCCACGAAAGGCGGACCCGAGGCGTGAGCAAGCAGTCCCTGAAGCAGGAAACACCGGCGACGTCCGGCCATGTCGGCGTCGGCCGGTACGGAGTGCGCACCCGGGTCTCCGGGATACCTACCGGAGTGGACGCGTGAACCTGCCCATGACGTACGGCAGTTCACTCGCGGCGGCTCCGGTGATCCGCGAGCCCCTGCACGCACCCGTCGCCCATCTCGTACGCGGCGGTGTCATCGAAGGCATCCACTACGGCTCGGTGGTCGTGCTGGCCGCCGACGGCACCGTGGACCTCCAGATCGGCGACATCGAGGCCGCCTTCTACCCGCGCTCGGCGGTCAAACCCCTCCAGGCGGCGGCGATGCTGCGGGCCGGGCTGCCGCTCGACGGCGAGCTGCTCTCGCTGGCCGCGGCCAGCCACTCCGGCGAGGAACGGCATCTGGCCGGGACCCGGCGGATCCTGGAGCTGGCCGGAGTTCCGGAGGACCGGCTGCGCAATGTCCCGGACCTGCCGTTCGACCCGGTCGTCCGCGAGGCCTGGATCCGCGAGGGACGGCTGCCCTCCCGGCTCGCGCAGAACTGCTCGGGCAAGCACGCCGCCATGCTGTACACGGCCAAGCTCAACGGCTGGTCGCTCGACGACTACCTCGACCCGGCGCACCCGCTCCAGCAGGCCATCGCGGAGATCGTCGAGGACCTCACCGGGCAGGCGATCGCGCGGGTGACCGTCGACGGGTGCGGGGCGCCCCTGTTCTCCATCTCGCTGCACGGACTCGCGCGCGCCGCCGCCAGGATCACCACCGCCGCCCCGGGCACCCCCGAGGCGCAGGTGGCCGACGCGATGCGTGAGCACGCCGAGATGGCCTCCGGCTCCGGGCGCGACGTCGCCGCGTTGATGAGGGCCGTGCCGGGGCTGCTCAGCAAGGACGGCTTCGAAGGCGTGCAGTTCGCGGCACTGCCGGACGGCCGGTCCGTCGCCGTGAAGATCGCCGACGGCGCCGACCGGGCGCGGGTTCCGGTGGCCGCGGCGGCGCTCGCCCGCGCCGGCGTCGAGCCGACGGCGCTTGCCGGGTTCGCGGGGGAGCCGTTGCTCGGCGGCGGCAAGCCGGTCGGCAGCATCCGGCCCGTCCGCTCGCTCGACCCGCTCACCCGGCCCACGTACGCCTGACGCCGCGACCGAGCGATCCAGGGACTGTCCCCAACCCGCACACCGGATCACCCGGCCCACGTACGCCTGACGCCGCGACCGAGCGATCCAGGAACTGTCCCCCAACCCGCACATCGGCTACACGCCGCCACCGACATCGCCAACGAGGCACTCGGCGCGAAGGCCGCGGAGTCGTCGAACTCGTCCTGGAGAAGGGCCTGTTGCTCGCCGAACGCCTTGCGGCCTGCGCCGGCCCGGGGGCGCTCGCGGGCAGCGGCATTCCGTGGACGACCCATTGGGCGCTCTGAGCTGAGGAGCACCAGGACCGGTCGGGCGGCACAATGGTGATCATGTCCCCGTCGCTGACCTTTCAGCCGGTCCTGGAACGCATCGCCATCGAGATCGCGCAGACCCCCGGGCGCGGGAGGCCCGCCGACTACATCCCGGCGCTCGCCGCCTGCGACCCGCGCCGCTTCGGCATGGCCGTCGCCGAGCTCGACGGCACGGTGTACGGCGTGGGGGACTGGCGCCAGCCCTTCTCCACGCAGTCCATCACCAAGGTCTTCACCCTCGCCCTCGACCTGGCCCGCGAGGGCGACGAGTTGTGGGAGCACGTCGGCCGTGAGCCCTCCGGCAACGCCTTCAACTCCCTGGTGCAGCTGGAGTACGAGAACGGCATCCCGCGCAATCCGTTCATCAACGCGGGCGCCCTCGTCGTCACCGACCGGCTCCAGACACAGACCGGAGACGCGGCCGGGTCCCTGCTCAACTTCCTGCGCGCCGAGAGCGGCAACCAGAGCCTCACCTTCGACAAGGAGGTCGCTGCCTCCGAGGCCGCGCACGGCGACCGCAACGCGGCTCTCGCCCACTTCATGGCGTCGTACGGCAATATCGACAATCCCGTGCCGGTGCTTCTGGACCAGTACTTCCGGCAGTGCTCGATCGAGGCTTCCTGTGCCGATCTGGCACTGGCCACCGGATTTCTGGCCAGGCACGGCATCCGGTCCGACGGTTCTCGGCTGCTCACCCAGAGCCAGTCCAAACAGGTCAACGCGGTGATGCTCACGTGCGGCGCCTACGACGCGGCAGGCGAGTTCGCGTACCGCGTGGGGCTGCCGGGCAAGAGCGGTGTCGGCGGCGGGATCATCGCGGTGGTACCGGGACGGTGCACGCTGTGCGTGTGGAGTCCGGGCCTTGACCAGCGCGGCAACTCGGTGGCGGGCGTCGCGGCTCTGGACCGTTTCACGACGCTGACAGGGGTGTCCGTTTTCTGATCCGCCACCGCGGCGGGGGCTGTCCGCGCCAGGATCCGGCCCCCGTGGCGCGGACCGCACACGGAGGTCACGCGTAGGCCGCCGTGCGGAGAGAAGTACGTCGCTTTACGGCCACCCGGCATTGACACGCTTCCCGAGTGTTGGCCATGGCCTTTCCCGTCGATCTCCGCCGCTGTCAGGCCCTCGGTCTGGCCGGCTCCGCCTTTCTCGCGCTGGGCGGTGAGACGGCCGGAGCCCTGCCCGCGCGGGAGTTCCTCGCCCCCGAGTCCGCTCAGGCCGTACTCGGTCTGGTCGGCGTGTACTTCGGCGTCGTCCTGCTGATAGCGGCGTGGGTACTCCTTGGCACCGTCGTGCGGGGCCCCGAACCGCCGACTCCGCGGTCCCTGCTGCTGGTTCTGGCCGTCTGGGCGGCGCCGCTGCTGCTCGCGCCGCCGCTGTTCAGCCGGGATGTGTACAGCTATCTCGCACAGGGCGCGATGGTCGACGCGCACATCGACGTGTACGCGCACGGGCCCGCTCAGCTCGGCGGTCCGCTCGCCGACGAGGTGGCGCCGGTGTGGCAGCAGAGCATGACGCCGTACGGACCGGTCTTCCTCGCCGTCGCCTCCGCGCTGTCCGGACTCACGCGCGGGGAGATCCCCGCCGGACTGCTCGGCATGCGTCTGGTCGCCCTGCTCGGCGTCGCGCTGATGGCGGCGGCGCTGCCCCGCCTCGCCCGGCACAGCGGTGCGGATCCGGCCGCCGCGCTGTGGCTGGGCGCCCTCAACCCCCTCGTTCTGCTGCACCTGGTGGCCGGCGCGCACAACGACGCCCTCATGCTCGGACTGCTCGGCGTCGGACTGGTGGCCGCGCGCGGCCGGTGGCCCGTTCTGGGCGTCGTGCTCGTCACCCTCGCGGCGCTGGTCAAGGCTCCCGCCGCGCTAGGCCTGCTGGCGGTGATAGCGCTGCGCGGGCGGCGGGGGCTCGTGCCGTCCACCCTGACCACCACCGCCGGCGCCCTCGCCACCACGGCCCTGGTGACCGCCGTCACCGGTACGGGCTACGGCTGGATCGCGGCCCTCAAGACCCCCGTCTCCCCGCACAACTGGTCGCTCACCAGCCTGCTCGGCCGTGCCACCGGCACCCTGCTCGAAGAACTCGGCAGCGGGCTCGCACCCCTGGCCGTCCCCGCCTGGCACACGGCCGGACTCGTGGTGACCGTGCTCATCGTCCTCTTCATATGGCTGCGCCTCAGGCCCGGACCGATCTACGCACTGGGCCTGAGCCTGGCCGCCGTGGCCGTGTTCAGCCCGGCGATCAGGCCCTGGTACGCGCTGTGGGGGCTGTTCCTCATCGCCGCCGCGGCGCCCAGCGGTTCGGTACGCCACCGGGTCGCCGCCGCGAGTGGAGTGCTCGCCCTGGCCGTGCTGCCGAGCGGGTATGCGCCGGACGCCCAACAGGTGGTCCTGGCCGTCTCGGGCGGACTCCTCGCCCTCGTCGTGCTCTGGCAGGCCCATCAAGCGGCGCGGGCGCCGGTACTGGAGCGCACCGCATGAGACGCCCCCGCACCTTTCCCGGTTCCTATGGCCTCTCTCCCAGACTTCCCCGCACGGACCGGGGCCGCCTGTTCCTGGTTCTGGGACTCGCCGCCGCCGTCACCGGGTTCACCGCCACCGTGCCGCTCCTGCGCGACTGGTTCGACCTGCGCGTCTACTACGGGACGATCGACGCCTGGGCACACCACGACGGCCGGATCTACGACTACCTCGTGCCCGGGACGACGTACGGCTTCACCTATCCGCCGTTCGCGGCCCTCAGCATGCTGCCGATGGCGCTGGTCGGATTGCACACCGCGATCGCCATCGGGCTGTTGCTCAACCTCGCGGCGCTCGCCGCCGTGGTGTGGATCCTGGTCGGGCCCGCGCTGCGCCGGTACGGCTGGTTCGGCTTCGCCATGGCGGCCTGCCTGCTTGCCCTGTTCGAACCGGTCCGCGACACCTTCAGCTTCGGGCAGGTGAACCTGCTGCTCCTGGCCCTCGTCCTGAGCGACGCGTGGCTGCTGTCCACCGGCCGGGGCCGCCGGGCGGGCGTCGGCATCGGGCTCGCCGCCGCCATCAAGCTCACCCCCGCGATCTTCATCGGCATGTTGCTGCTCGCCCGTCGCTGGCGCGCCGCCGGCGTCGCGACCGCCGTCGCCGCGGCGGCCACCGTCCTGGCAGCCAGGGTGGCGCCGGACGCCTCGCGCTTCTACTGGACCCACGCGCTGTGGGACACGGACCGCATCGGGCGCCTCGGCTATGTCTCCAACCAGTCCTTGCAGGGCGTCCTGGCCCGGCTCGTGGCACCGGGCGAACCGAGCAAGGCCCTCTGGGCGACGTCCGCCCTGGTGGTCCTGTGCGTCTGGGCCTGGCGGACTTCGCGTGCCGTGGCCGACGAGGACTGGATCGCCGCGTTCGCCCTCACCGGCCTTACCGCGTGTCTCGTCAGCCCGATCACCTGGGTGCACCACCTCGTCTGGCTGCTGCCGTCCTTCGCCGTGCTGCTGCGAAGGCACCGGCCGCGCATCGCGGGAATCCTCTACGCGATCCTGTGCAGCAGCGTGGTGTGGCTGTGGTTCCAGGACGCGTCCGGCCTCGACGCTTTCGTCGGCAGCAACGCCTATACGTGGATCACGCTCGGGCTGCTCCTGTGGCTGCCGGTCGGTCAGCCGGGCGTCGGCCGTCCGCCTCTGTTCCGCAGGGCCAGGGCCACGCATCCCGCGCCCAGACAGGCCGCGCCCGCGATCGCCGCGGCAGCGGCGGGCCACCCGAGTCCGCCGGGTCCATCGGCCGTGGGCAGCGCGGCCGGCCGGGCGGCCGACAGCGCGGCCGGTCCTGCCGTCGGCACGGGACGCGTGTCGAGGAGCGAGCCGACCGGATCGACGCGCCCTGACGCCTTGAAACCCCAGTCCAGCAGTGAGCGGGCCTCCTCGTACACCGCGAACCCGCCGCCCTCCTGAGGGTTCATCACGGTGACGATCACGGTGTGCCCGCCCCGGCGCGCGGCGGCCACGAGTGTGCTGCCCGCGTTGCTGGTGGAGCCGTTCTTGACCCCGATCAGGCCCGGGTACGGCTCCACCCCGTCGGCGCCGGTCAGCAGCCGGTTGGTGTTCTCGATCTCGTACGACCAGCCGCCCCCGCCGGGGAACCTGGCCTCGGCGGTGGAGCAGTAGCGCGCGAATTCGGCGTTGCGCAGCCCGGCCCGGCCGAACACCGCCAGGTCGTACGCCGACGAGACCTGCCCCGGCGTGTCGTATCCGTCGGGGGAGCGGACATGCGTGTCGAGGGCGCCCAGAGCCCGGGCCTTGGCCTGCATGTGGGCGGCCGTGACGCGCCAGCCGCCGTTCATGGAGGCCAGCACATGGACGGCGTCGTTGCCGGAGTTCAGGAAGACACCGCGCCACAGGTCCGCCACCCGGTAGGTGCGCCCCTCGGCGACGCCCACCAGGCTGCTGCCGTCGCCGATGCCCCGCAGCTCCTTCTCGGTGACGGTGTGCCGGATACCGCCGGGCAGCACCGGGAGGACCGTGAGGGCGAAGAGGGTCTTCAAGGTGCTGGCGGGCGGCAGTTCGCGGTGCGCGTTGTGGGCGGCGAGTACTTTGCCGGTGCGTGCGTCGGCCACCAGCCACGACAGTGCGGAGACGTCGTCGGGGATCTCGGGCGCTCCGCGCCGTGGCCGTACCTGCGTGCCGGCCCGGTACAGCGGCGGCTGTGAGGCCGAGGCTCTGGGTGCCCCCGGGTCCGTGCCGGCCCGGGCGGCGGCCGCACTCGGCGCGAAGGCCGCGGCGCTCGGCGCGAGGGCCAGGGCCCCGGCCGCACAGACGGCGGAACAGCAGACGGCGGCGCGGGAAGAGAATCCGATGGTCATTCCGCAAAAGTAGGAACCGACACGCCCTGAGCCGGGCTGCCAGGCCACAGCGGCGGGATCGAGCACCCGGATGCCGCACGTGGGAGAAGTCAGGAGGGCAGCGTCGGGTGGACCTGGCGGAGGAAGGCCGCGTTGTCCGGAGTGGCGCGCATCCGCTCCAGAAGGGTCTCCAGGCCGGCCTGGCCGTCCCGGGTCTGGAGGGCGCGGCGCAGTCCGCGTACGGTGCTCAACTCGGCCGCGGGTACGAGGAGTTCCTCGCGTCGGGTGCCGGACGGAGTGATGTCGACGGCCGGGAACACCCGCCTGGAGGCCAGGGTGCGGTCGAGGCGGAGCTCCATGTTGCCGGTGCTCTTGAGCTCCTCGAAGAAGTAGTCGTCTGCACGGGAGCCGGTCTCCACCAGGGCGGTGGCCAGGATGGTGAGGGAGCCGCCCTCCTCGGCGAGGCGTGCGGCGCCGAAGAACCGCTTGGGGCCGTGCACAGCGGCCGCGTCGACGCCGCCGCTGAGGGTGCGGCCACCGGAGGCGGCCGCGTTGTTGTGCGCCCGGCACAGCCGGGTGAGCGAGTCCATCAGGATGACGACGTCCTCGCCCTGCTCGACGAGCCGCTTGGCGCGCTCGATGACGAGTTCGGCGAGTGCGATGTGCTGCTTGGGCGTCTGGTCGAAGGTCGAGGCGAAGACCTCGCCCCGGACGGAGCGCCGCATGTCGGTCACTTCCTCCGGCCGCTCGTCGAGCAGCAGCACCATCAGATGGCACTCGGGATGGTTGCCCGCGACAGCCGCGGCGATCTGCTGGAGCAGTACCGTCTTGCCGGTCTTGGGAGGGGCGACGAGCAGTCCGCGCTGGCCCTTGCCGACCGGTGCGACCAGGTCGACGACGCGCCCGGCCAGGCCGCTCGCCGGGTGTTCGAGGCTCAGCCGGTCACGTGGGTGCAGCGGGGTGAGGTCATGGAAGTGCGGGCGGCGGCGCAGTTCTTCGGGCGTGCGCCCGTTGATCCGCTCCACCTCGGCGAGGGCGCGGGGCCCGCCGCGTACGCCTTCGACGGTGTCGCCCTTGCGCAGGCCGTAACGGCGGATCAGCGCGGCGGACACCTGGACGTCGTTCGGGGTGGGCAGGCAGCTCGTGGCGGCGCGCAGGTACCCCTGCCCGTTGTTCGCGATGTCGAGGACACCGTTGGCGTGCGCCGGGAGCTGCTTCTGTCGTACTGGAGGGTGTTCGAGTGTGGTGGTCATGATGGGGGTCCTTTCGAGGACGGGTTCATGAGGTCATGAGGAAGGGAGGGGGGGTGTGCCGGGGGAGGCGGCGTGCTCACGCCTCCGTGCGGCGGGGAGACATCACCTCGTGTTCGGCGGACGGCAGGAACTGCCTGTGGCCGAGCTCAAGAGGTGATGTGCTGGGAAGCTGTTCCGCCGGTCGGAAAGCGACGGGCGTGTCAGCGAGAAGAAGTGGAACAAACACCGGCGCCCGAGACGGGGCGTACACAAGTGCTGATCGCACTGTAGCACCCTGTGGCCGGGTTCGGCTGTGATGTGTGTCTCAGCGGCTCGCGAGCAGGCCGTACAGCAGCGGGATCCGCGGTTCGGTCTCCGGCAGTCGCCACCACCTGGACGGGGTACGGGTCATCTGCGGCCACCGGGGCCAGGGAAGCTCGTCGCTCTCCCGCAGCCGCCGAATCCGCAGACCTGCCCCGATCAGCGCGTTGATGACGTCGTCCAGTCCGTGCATCCACTCGTAGCTGTCGGTCGCGCCGCGCACGGCCGGACCGTCCGTGTAGGTGTACGTCGCATCCCGGTGGACGGCGTCCCGGCCACCCAAGTAGTCGTGCCGCAGGAGAAGTTCACCGCTCTCGTCCTGGGCCGGTTTGGGGCCCAGCGAGTTGAGCAGGGGATGGAACTCGGCGATGTACAACAACCCTTCGGGGCGCAGGAGTTGGGCGATGGTGGTGGCCCAGCGGTCCAGGTCGGGCAGATAGCACAGGGCGCCCTTGCCGGTGTACACGACGTCGAACTGCCGCCCTCCCAGGGCCTCGACGGCGTCGTACACATTGGCCCGTACGTACGCGATGTCGGCGCCCGCCCGTGCCGCGATTTCGGTCGCGGCCGCCACGGACGCTTCGGAGATGTCGAGTCCGACGGCGCGGGCACCGCGCTCGGCGAAGGCGATCGTCTCGGTACCGAGATGGCATTGAAGGTGGAGCACGTCGAGGCCGGCCAGCTCACCGAGGTCCTCCCACTCGAAGGCGGCGAACCAGCGGGCCGGGTCGAGGTCCTCGTGCAGCCCGTAGAAGCGGCTGGCGACGTGGATGGGAGTGCGCGAGTCCCAGTTGGCCTGGTTGGCCCGCATCATCCGCTCGTGCTCGTGCCCGTCGGTCGTCTCGGTCATGGGGACATCCAATCGTGCGCGGCGGGGGAGCCGTGGGAAGAACGCCGGATCGGCGCGAGCCGGGCCCCGCGCCCCGGCTCCCTCGTGTGTCCGGCGGTGGGCAGGAGAACCTGGAAGGGTGTCGATTCGGCGCCGGCCCGTTCGTCGGTGGGGTGTAGGAAGTTCATGAGCATCGGGAGGAACCCCATGAAGTACATGCTGCTGGTCTGTGGTGACGACACCGCGGACGCCTCCGGCATGGCGCCCGTCGAACCCTGGGTCGAGGAGCTGGGTGTCGCGCGCGGCGTACGGCTGCACGGCCACCGGTTGCGGCTGCCCGCCGACGCGGTCACCGTCCGGGTACGTGACGGCGAAGTGCTGCGCACCGACGGGCCGTTCGCGGAGACCAAGGAGTACATCGCCGGTTACGACATCCTCGAGTGCGACACCGTGGAGGAGGCGGTGGAGGCGGCCGCCAAGCATCCCGTGGCGGCCATAGGGGCCATGGAGGTGCGCGCGTTCTGGGACGACGAGGACGCCGAGGCGGAGATCCGCCGGATCGACGCGGAGCTCACCGCGGCCGGCCGGGAGCGGGACTTCGACCGGGCGATGGCCTGTTACGCCCCGGACGTCGAGGTTTTCCACCCCGTGAGCGGTCTGGATCAGAGCGGCATCGAGGCCCTCCGTAAGGCGGAGGAGTTGTGGTTCTCGACGCTGACCGGACCCGTGGAGCGCGAGGTGCTCGACTTCCGCGTCCGGGTCGACGAGAGCGTCGCGTTCAGTCACGCGCTCGTGCGGATGCGCGCCACGCTGGCCGGCGGTGAGTCGCTGGACACCACGGCGCGGGTCACCACGGGCTACCGTGCGGCCGGCGACCGCTGGCAGATCGTCCACCAGCACACGTCAGTGCCGTTCGACGCCGGAATCACGGGGGGCCAGTCATGAAGTACGCGCTGTTCATCTGCACCCCCGTCGGCGGCGACGAGCTCAGCCCCCAGGAGATCGCCGACGACCCCCGTTTCCTCTCGTACATCGAGGAGGTGCGCAGCCGCGACATCGTGAAGGGCGGAGCGCGGCTGCGGCCGTCCACGGACGCCACCACCGTGCGTGTCCAGGGCGACGAAGTGCTCCTCACCGACGGGCCGTTCGTGGAGTCCAAGGAGTACGTCGCGGGCATCGACATCGTCGAGGTCGCCGACCTCGACGAGGCCATCTCGCTCGCCTCGCGGCACCCCGCCGCGCTGGGCGGCGGCTCGGTCGAAGTGCGTCCGGTCTGGGAGTGAACGATGTGGAGGCGGCCGTCGCCGCCGCCTTTCGCGAGGAATGGGGCCAGGTCGTCGCCACCCTGATCCGGGTGACCGGCGACTGGGACCTGGCCGAGGAGTGCGCGCAGGACGCCTTCGCGCGGGCCCTGGACCGGTGGCGGCGCGACGGCGTGCCGCGCCGCCCCGGCGCCTGGCTGACCACGACGGCGCGCAACCGCGCCCTGGACCTGTTGCGCAGGGAGGCGGCGGGCGCCGCGAAGCTCCGGGAGGTGGCCGTGCTGACACGGGACGAGGACCCGTACGACCCCTGCGACCCGTACGACTCGGACCACGAGAGCGGAGTGGAGGACGACCGGCTGCGGTTGATCTTCACCTGCTGCCACCCGGCGCTGCCGGTCGAGGCGCGGGTGGCCCTGACGCTGCGTACCCTCGCCGGGCTGACCACACCAGAGATCGCCCGCGCCTTCCTCGTCCCCGAGGCGACGATGGCGCAGCGCCTGGTCCGCGCCAAACGGAAGATCCGCAACGCCGGCATCCCCTACCGCGTACCGCCCGCCCACCTGCTGCCCGAACGCACGACGGGCGTCCTTGGGGTGGTGTACCTGCTCTTCAACGAGGGATACGCCGCCACGTCCGGCGCCGATCTGCTGCGCACGAACCTGTGCGCGGAGGCCGTACGGCTCGCCCGCGTTCTCGCCCGCCTGATGCCCGACGAGCCCGAAGTGCTCGGCCTGCTCGCGCTGTTGCTGCTGCACGACGCCCGGCGCGGCACGCGGGTCGACGCGGCGGGCGAGCTGGTGACGCTGGAGGACCAGGACCGTACGGCGTGGGACAGGGCCGCGGTCGACGAGGGCGCAGCCCTGCTGGAGACGGCCTTGCGCCGGGGGCGTCCGGGGCCTTACCAGATCCAGGCAGCCATCGCGGCCTGTCACACCACCGCCGCCGCGGCCGAGGAGACGGACTGGGCCGATATCGCCGCGCTGTATGGGGAGTTGGCGCGCTTCGTGCCCTCCGCCGTGGTGCGGCTGAACCGTGCGGTGGCGGTGGGCATGGCGGAGGGGCCGGAGGCGGGCCTGACCCTGGTGGCGGAGTTGGAGGGGGAGGGGGAGCTGGACGGCTATCACCTGCTGCCGGCCACCCGTGCGGATCTGCTGCGCCGCGGCGGGCGTACGGCGGAGTCGGCCGAGGCGTACGGCAGGGCGCTGGAGCTGGTGGAGAACGAGGCCGAGCGGCGGTTCCTGGAGAAGCGGCTCGCGAAGTGTCGGTCGGCGTGAGAGCTGTACGGCCCGGACGACAGGGAACCAAACGGGTCGGCCGCCCCGCGGCGGCCGACCCGGTGGAAGGGGCAGGTCAGGCCCTGGCCGCGGATGCTTCGGGGACGGCCGGGGGTGCGGTGTCCGGCTCCGGCTGAGCCGCTGCCGCCCGGACGGGGATGAGGAAGGCGAGGATCGACGCCCCGATACCGACGCCGCAGCCGATGAGCATGGCCACGCGGAATCCGCTTTCGGCGGGCAGCGCGATGCCGCCGAAGTCAGTGGTCATCTGGGCGAGGACCACGCCGATCACCGCGGCCGAGACCGAGCCGCCGATCGAGCGCATCAGGGTGTTGAAGCTGTTGGCCGAGGCGGTCTCCGACCGGGGAACCGTACTCCCTGTTGCTCTTCCGGATCATGGCGAGCTGCACCATACAAACGATGTGCATCATGGATGGCGAATGCATCATGCACATCGTGCCTGATAAAAGTTCTGGGGAGGTGGCTTCCCCGAGGGGAGGCGAGCCAGGAGCCGAAGGAAGCGTTGCGTGGACAAGCCCCTTGACCTGATCGAGTTCGAAACCATGCTGCTCGGGCGGTACATGACCCTGCTCACCGCGCGCGGACGGGCCGTGGAGGGGCGCCTCGACCGGAGCGCCTATCTCCTGCTCAGCCGCATCCAGGTCGAAGGTCCGCTGTCCATCGGCCAGCTCAGCGAGGCCTTCGGCCTGGACACCTCCACTCTCAACCGGCAGACCGCCGCCATGCTCCGGACCGGCGTCGTCGAGCGCATGCCCGACCCCGAAGGGGGCATCGCCCGCAAGTTCGCCATCACCGCCGAGGGTGAGCGCCGTCTGGCCGCCGACCGGTCGCAGAACATCGGCGGCCTGGAGAAGGTCATGGTCGACTGGTCGGCCGACGAAGTGGTCGACTTCGCCGGCCATCTCAGTCGGCTGAACCGCGACATGGAGCGCCTCGACGAGCGCCCCTGGCCGCGCGACTGAAGTCCCGGCCACCCCGGGGTGTGGCCGTCACCGCGCGTCGAGCGCGTTCGTGATCGCGTCGCCGATGCCCGGGAGGACCTGACGTCCTGCGTTCACCGCGAATTCACCTCATGGTTTTAGCGCGTTCAGAGCAGCCCTTCATGGGGCCTTCATCTCTTACCTGTTTCTTACCGGGAGATGCACGGCCCACCGCACGAAGGGAAGCCATGACTGAGGCCCTACAAGTGGCCAGCAGACTCCACGCGTTCAACCGGTATGAGCTGAAGTACCTGGTCCCCGTGGATCAGGCCGCGGCCATCCGCGACGAGCTGGCCGAGCGGATGGATCAGGATCTGCACAGCCCGCCCGGCGGATACGGGGTGTGGAGTCTCTACTACGACACTCCCCAACTCCGGTTCTACTGGGAGAAGCTCGAAGGCCTGAAGTTCCGCCGCAAACTCCGCATCCGGCACTACGGCGACCTGGCACAGGTCACCGACGAGACCCCGGTCTGTGTGGAGATCAAGCAGCGCGTCAACCGCGTGACGCAGAAGCGCCGGATCACGCTGCCGTACGCCACGGCCAGAAGACTGTGCGACGAACGGGAGTTGATCGACCACTCCGCCAAGGAGAAGGCCTTCGTCGAGGAAGTACTCGAACTCGTCATACGGCTCAACCTCCAGCCCACCGCCATCACCGGCTATCAGCGAGAGGCACTGGTCGGCCGGGCGGAGGACACCGGTCTGCGCGTCACCTTCGACCGCAGGATCCGAGGGCGCGACCGCGATTTCCACTTCGGCACGCAGGGCGTGGAGAACCGCTTCACCATCCCGCCCCACATGTCGGTGATGGAGATCAAGGTCAACGAGCGTGCCCCGTACTGGATCACCGATCTGACCGCCAGACGCAATCTCAACCTGATCCGGGTCTCCAAGTACGTCCAGTCCATCGAGGCGTTCGGTCTGGCACCCCGCTCCGTCTTCCACGTCCGTGAGGAAGACCTTCCGCCGGCCCCGGTCGAAGGACTGCCCGCGCAGCGCACCACCCTCGTCGCCACATCCCCCACATCCCCCACAGCACCTCGCGCCACGGAGGCACTCCAGCCGTGAATCTCGACCTTCAGGACCTGAGCGGCACGTTCAGCGTCACCGACATCGTCATCGCGATGACCCTGTCCTTCGTACTCTCCACAGCGATCGGATACGTCTACCGGGCGACCCATCGCAACGTCTCCTACAGCCAGTCGTACGTCCAGACCCTGGTCATCGTCGGCATGATCGTCGCCCTGATCATGCTGGTGGTCGGCTCGAACCTGGCCCGCGCCTTCTCGCTCGTCGGCGCGCTCTCCGTGGTCCGCTTCAGGAACGCGGTCAAGGAGACCAGGGATGTCGGCTTCATCTTCCTGGTGATGGGTCTCGGCATGGCCTGCGGTGCCCGGTTCTACACGCTCGCCGCGATCGCGGGCGCGGCCATCTGCCTGATCATCCTCGTGATGAACCGGTTCAACTGGTTCGCGCTCAACGTCCAGCGCCAGGTCGTCAAGGTCCAGGTGCCGGCCGGTGAGGACTACTCGCAGACCATCCAGGACGTTCTGATCCGCTACACCGACGAGTTCGAGCTGGTTTCCACCGAGACGATCCGAGGCGGCGCCCTCACCGAAGTCTTCTATACGGTCCGCATCAAGAAGGGACATGAGCCGGGCGAACTGGTCGCCGCACTGTCGGAACGCACCTCCGGTCAGCGCGTGACCGTCCTGACCGGTTACGACCAGACGGACCTCTGATGGCCGCCGCCCCGACACGGCTGGTGCACCGCATCCCCGTGCGGCTGCGCCACCAGTGGAAGCCGGCCGCCCTGCTCTGCGTGGGCCTGGCCGTCCTCCTGGTCTTCTTCGGCGACGCCCGGATCTCGCCCTGGGTCACCAGCGCCTCGGCCGAGGACAGCGACACCATCACGGAGAACATCCTGGGCACGGTCGATCTCTACGACGAGAGCACCTCGCACTCGATCCAACTCGAGTACGACCAGGACGACTTCGACGAGATGATCGACAGCTACGTGGAGGACGGCAGCAAGGAGTACATCGAGGCCGACCTCACGATCGACGGCACCTTCGTGAACAGCGTCGGCATCCGGCTCAAGGGCAACTCGACGCTGCGCAGCCTGGCTTCGGGCAGCGGTCAGCAGGGTGGCGCCAACCGGCAGCAGGGCGGCGGGAACGGCGGCGGGGCTGCCGGCGGCATGGGCGGAGGTGGAGGCGCAGGCATGGGCGGAGCTGGAGGCGGCGGCATGGCCGGCGGAGGCGGAGGCGGCATGATGAACATCCAGCTCTCCCGGGAGAAGCCCGAAGAGCTGCCGTGGCTCATCAAGATCGACGAGTACGTGGAAGGCCGCGCGTACCAGGGCGAGCGGCAGATCGCCGTGCGCCCCGGCAGCAACGCAGGCCTGCCGCTCAACGAGGCCGTATCGCTGGCCTTGGTCGACGAGTCCGACCAGGCGGCACAGCGCTACTCCTTCTCGACGCTCAAGACCAACAACCGCCCGGCCGCCACCCGGCTGATCGTGGAGAACCCCTCAAAGGAGTACGCGGAGAACACGGTCGGCACGGACGGCGTCCTCTACAAGTCGCTGAGCACCGGCTCGTTCACCTACCAGGGCGACGACCCGACCGAGTACGAGACGGATTTCAAGCAGCTCACGAAGGAGGGCAGCCAGGATCTCCAGCCCGTCATCGACCTCATCAAGTGGACCGAGGACGCCACGGACAAGGAGTTCGCCGAAGAGCTCGACGAGTACGTCGACGTGAAGTCCTTCGCCCGCTACGTGGCGACGCAGAACCTGCTGCTGAACTTCGACGACATGAGCGGTCCGGGCAAGAACTACTACCTCTGGTACGACCTCGACACCAAGAAGTTCTCGGTGCTCGGCTGGGACTACAACCTCACGTTCAGTGGAGACGCCACGGCGGGCCCCGACGACGCCATGGGTATGGGAGGTGCCGGCGGTATGCGCGGCGGCGCGGCCCAGGGCGGCGACACCGCCGAGCCGGGCGGCACCCAGGGCGCGCCGGAAGGGATGCCTTCGGGGATGCCGTCCGGGATGCCGCAGGGCGGCGCCCAGGACGGTGCTCGGCAGGGCGGAGGAGGTATGGCCGGCGGTCATCAGCTGAAGGAGCGCTTCCTCGAACTTGATGCGTTCGACGACGTCTACCACGAGGCCTACCAGGACCTCTACGAGCAGTTCTTCGGCTCCGGCTCGGCGCTGGACGCCCTCGATGGCATCGTGGCCGACGCCAAGAAGGCAGGCGCACCGACGGCCGGGCTCGACACGGCCGCCAAGACGCTGCGCTCGACGATCACTTCGCGGACGCAGAGCCTCGCGAAGGATGAGGTGATCACTGGCTGACGTACGGCGGCAGAGTACGTCGGCACGGCTCGGAGCGCGCCGGATTCCCCAGGGCATCCGGCGCGCTCAGCCACTGCCGCACCTTCGTGGCGCACCTTCGCGGCGCAGGCCGAGCTATCGGCCCAGGTCGAAGATCCCGTACGCGAAGCCTTCCGCGGTGAGGGTTCTTCCGTCGACACGAACGCCGGACACCTCCAGCGGCCGTGGTTCCGCCGGGCTGTCGTACGTGTAACTCACCGCATTCCGCTGCGGATTGACGACGACGAGGTACCGCCCGCCCCGTACATATACGAACGGGTAACCGGCGTGCAGGACTTCCACCGAGCCGCCGGAGCCGAGTTCCGGTGCCGCTCCGCGCAGGGCGATGAGGCGGCGTACGAAATGGAGCAGCGAGGTGTCGTCGGCACGTTGTGCGGCGACCGTGGGGCGGTCGGGCGCCGGATCGATCGGGAGGTAGAGGCGGTCGGCGGGGACGGTGGAGAAACCGGCGTTCGGGCCGTCGTCCCACTGCATGGGGGTACGGGAGCCCGCGCGGTTGTAGCGGGGGCCCAGCACACTGCCCTCTTTGTCGGGGAGGCCCGGGACGTAGCGCATGCCGATCTCGTCGCCGTAGTAGATCGCCGGAAGGGTCGGCCAGGTGAGCTGAAAGGCGAAGGCGGCGGGGAGCTGTTCGGCCGAGCGGGGGCCGCAGTTGAGGCGGGAGAAGTCGTGGTTGGCGGTCGGGAGGGAGATGAAGCCGCTGCCGGCCACGGCGGCTGACGCCGCACGCCAGGCTTCCACGAACGGGCGGGGCGAGCCCTTGCCGCTCGGGTCGAAGAAGCAGTCGAGCGGGTCCCAGGCCTCGTTGACCGTGCCGTCCGTGTTGCTCCACAGCGACCGCAGGGCGCGGCCGTCGGTGGGGCCGCCGAACTGGAGGAAGAAGTCGGTGTGGAAGCCCGCGGGAACGGACACCTCCGGTTCGCCCCACTCGGAGAGCAGTACCGCGTCCGGATGTGCGTCGTCGAGCCAGTGGCGCAGTTCTGTCCAGATGTTCGCCGTCTCGGTCTTGCCCGGGTCGTCCTTGACGAGTGATGCGGCCATGTCGACACGGAAGCCGGACAGGCCCAGGCCGAGCCAGTGGTCCATGATCGAGCGGAGCGCGGCGCGGTTCGCTCGCGGGCCGTCGGCGTCGACCGGCTGACGCCAGGGCTCTGCCGGATCCTCGCGCGCGTAACCGAAGTTGAGGGCGGGCTGAAAGGCGAAGAAGTTCGGGAGGTACGCGCCCGGGCGGGTGCCGGGGGAGACGACGAAGCCGTCCTGGTGGGCGTCCGGCGCCCAGATGTACCGGTCGTCCGCCGGGTCGTTCGCGGAAGCCGTGAACCACGGGTGCTCGTCGGAGGTGTGACCGGCCACGAGATCCAGTAGTACGCGGAGACCGCGGCGGCCCGCTTCCTCGACCAGCTTGGCGAAGTCGTCGTTCGAGCCGTAGCGGGGCGCGACGCTCAGGTAGTCGGAGACGTCGTATCCGGCGTCCCGGAACGGTGAGACGAAGCAGGGGTTGAGCCAGACGGTGTTGACGCCCAGCCACGCGAGGTGGTCGAGGCGCTCGGCGATGCCGTTGAAGTCGCCGATGCCGTCGCCGTTCGAGTCGGCGAACGACTGCGGGTAGATCTGGTAGAAGACGGCGTCGGCCAGCCAGGCGGGGGCGGGGCGGAACGAAGTCATGAAGTGGACCATAAGGCAACGCACGGGGCGCACGCTGCCCCTAAGCTGGGCCCGATGTTCACCGCGCAAGGTCCCACCCTCCGCGAACTGGCCGTACAGGCCCTTTCGTCCATCGAGCACGGCTACGACCTGCTCGCGCCGAAGTTCGACCACACGCCGTTCCGGACACCGGACTCGATCCTTGACGCCGTGGTGTCGGCGCTGGACCGGATCGGCCCCTTCGACCACGGACTCGACCTCTGCTGCGGAACCGGCGCGGGGATGCAGGTACTGCGCGAGCTGTGCCGGGGGAGCGTCACCGGCGTGGACATCAGCGCGGGGATGCTCGCTGTGGGACGGGAGCGTGCGGGTGCCGCTCGTGCGGAGGAGTATGCGGGGGCCGAAGGGGAGTCCGAAGGAGCGGGGCACGCACGCTCCGCGGGGCAAGAGTGGGTGGCGGGCGCCGGCGGGCAAGGTGGCGCCCGCGTGCAGGGGCACGGGAGCTCCGGTGGGCAGGTCCCCGATGGTAGGGGTGTGAGCCCCGGTACGCAGGGTCAGGCGAGCCCGGGTGCGCAGGGACATGCGAGCCCGGGTGCGACGGGGCAGGTGAATCCCGGCGTGCGAGGGCACGTGAGCGCCGGTGGACGGCAGCACGCGAGCCTTGGTGAACGCGGGCGTGCGCGCCCCGACCGCGCGCCCGACGTCATGTGGGTACGCGGTGACGCACGCGCCCTGCCCTTCGCGCCCGTTTTCGACCTGGTGGTGAGCTTCGGCGCGTTCGGCCACTTTCTGCCGCGTGAGCTGCCGGGGCTGTTCACCCAGGTCCACTCCGTGCTGAGGCCTGGCGGGCGCTTCGCGTTCCCGATCGTGGCTCCGCCCCGGCCGAGCTCGCCCTGGTACTGGGCCCTGCTGGGCTTCGACGCGGCCATGCGGGTGCGCAACGCCGTGTGGCGGCCGCCGTTCGTCATGTACTACCGGGCGTTCCGGCTCGACGAGGTACGCCGGGAACTGGCGCGGGCCGGGTTCGCGGTCGAACTGCAGCCCCTGTCCGAGTTCGGCACGCGGCCGGACGGCAGCCCGCGGTGCCGGATGGTCGTGGCCACGCGGGAAAGCACCCCGACGCCCGCGTAGAGCCCCCAGGTCCACCGGTCATGGCGGACGCTTGTCCACGAGAGCGTTTGTTTCTCCAACTCGCTCGGCTAAGGTGAGTCTGCTTTCCAAACCAAGCACCTCGAGACCCAGTCTCAAGGCTCACCCCAGAACCGACTGTGCGAGGAACCGCGATGACGGCCGCACCACCCGACAGCACGCACGCCACGAGCAGCACGCACGCCACGAACATCACCCATGCCACGAATGACGCCGTGGCCCGTATCGACCCCCTGTGGTGGTCCTGGGAGGGCGCACACGGTGGACATGTAGCGGCCACCGCGCTAGCCGCCGTACGGGATCGTGCCACCGACGGAGGGATACGCCCCGCGCGTGCCCTGACCACCCACTTCCTGGCGCCGGTCGACGCGCGCCCGATCGCCCTCTCCATGACCCTCCCGTCGGCCGGACGTCGCGTCTCGACCTGCGCGTTCACCGGCCACCAGGACGGGAAACCGGTGCTCGTCGGCTCGGCGGTGTTCGGCCCGGGCCGCCCGGGACCGTCTTACGAGGGCCGGACCGCCCCCGAAGTGCCGAGACCTGGGGACTGCCCGCTCCTCGACCTGCCCGTCGGGCTGGCGCCCTTCGCCAAACAGGTGGAGCTGCGCCCCGCCACCGAGGACCTGCCGCTCGCCGGAGGCGAGAAGGCCGAACTCCTCGCGTGGGTGCGGTTCGCCGACGACCGGCCCCTGGACGCGGGCGCGGTCGTGACCCTCACCGACGTCCTGCCGCCCGCCCTCTACGCGCGCTGGCGCACCCCGCGCCCCGTGCCGACCGCGGAGCTGACCGTCCATTTCACCGACGCGTTGGATGCCGGCGCTTCGGAGGGCTGGGCCCTGGTCCGAATCCGTACCGAGCAGGCCGGCAGCGGCTGGGCCATCGACGACAGCGCGGTGTGGTCGGCGGACGGCCGGCTGCTGGCCGTAGCCAGGCAGGCCCGTGTGGTTCAGGGCGCGCAGGGCAAGGGCGTGCAGGGCGAGGGCGTGCAGGGCGAGGGCGTGCAGGACAAGGACGTGCAGGACAAGGACGTGCAGGACAAGGATCCCGGAGACGAACGGGCCGCGCTGTCGGGTGGGCTGAACCATGGCAACTGACCTCCGCGAGCAGTCCGGTCCGCAGGTCACGCACGGCAGCCATACGTTGCCGGTCCTGATCGCCGCCTGCCTGGGCCTGTTCACCGTCTTCCTTCAGACCACGCAGACCATCGGTACCCTCAGTGCCGTACAGGACGACCTCCACATCGCTTCGGCAGACCTGGTGTGGGTCGCCAGCATGTACACGCTGGTGGTCGCGTCCTGCGTGCTGGGAGCGGGCGCGCTGGCCGACCGTTGGGGGCGGCGACGCGTCTTCCTCGTCGGGGCCGCCGCGATGGCGGTGGGCGGTGTGATCCTGGTCTTCGCCGGAAGCTTGGCCATCGTTCTCGTCGGGCAGGCGGTCGCGGGCCTCGGCGGCGCGCTGATCACGCCCAGTTCCCTCGCGCTCATCACGCACGCCGTGCCCGACCCGAGGCGCCGCGCCGGAGCGATCGCCGCCTGGGCGGCCACCTCCGGGCTCGGCCTCGCCATCGGCCCCGTCACCGCGGGCCTCGCCCTGCGCTGGTGGAGCTGGCACACCGCGTTCTGGCTCAACCTCGTCGTCGCCGCGCTCGGGGCCGCGGTCGCACTCCGCTATGTGGAGGAGTCCCGGAACCCGGCTCAACGCTTCGACTGGGCAGGACAGTTGACGTCCATGGGCGGTCTCGCTCTGATGGTCTTCTGGCTGATCGACGGCGGCCACCACGGCTACGGCTCCGGCCGGGCGCTCACGGCCGCCGCCGCAGCGGTCGTGCTCCTCGCCGCCTTCGCGGCGATCGAACTGCGCCGCACCGCCCCGATGATCGACCTGCGCCTGCTGCGCGACCCCTCCTACGCCGGCTCGCTGCTGCTCGCCGCGACCGTCCTGTTCGCCTTCGTCGGCCTCGCCGTCCTGGAGGTGCTGTGGCTGCAACGGGTCCGGGGGCTGAGCGCGCTCCAGGTGGGCACTCAACTCCTCGTGGAATTCGGCACGTTCATCGCTGCCTCGGTGCTCGCGGGACTGCTCGTACGCCGCCTCGGACCGCGCACGCTGATCACCGTGGGGCTGCTGACCGCGGCCATCGGAGCCACGCTCTTCGCACGCGTGGAGGCCGGAACGACGTTCGGCGGATACGCCGCCGCCCTCGCCCTCTTCGGCCTCGGCTGCGGTCTCGCCAACGCCCCGTCCACCGCACTCGCCGTCAGTCACGTCCCACGGGGCCGCGAGGGCGAGGCGGGAGGCACGGTGAACGCCGCCCGGCAGATCGGCGCCGTCCTTGGCACCAGCATCCTCGGCACGCTGATGACCACGCGCTTCGACGACCGTGTCACCCAGGTCAGCGACCCACGGGTCGCCTTCAGCGACGCGGTCGGTTACGCGGCGTGGGTCGTGGTGGCGGTGCTGGTGGTCGGCACCGCACTGTCGCTCGGGCTTTCCGGATGGGCCCGGCGCGCCGCCGCACCAGGGCCGGTCGGGCAACTCTGACAACAACGGGCCTGCCCCCGACCGTCGGCTCGGGGCAGGCCTGCCCAGATGTGGACGTTGCGGATGTTGCGGACCGTCACGCCGCCGTCGCGTTCCGCGTCGTTCGATCAGCTGCGGATGAAGTCGAGGAGGTAGCCGTTGAAGGCCTGCTCGTACGCGCCTACGATGCCGTGCGAGCCGCCCGGGTAGACCTTCAGGGTCGCGTCCTTGACGAGCTGGGCCGTCTTGAGGCCCGCCGCGGCGATCGGCACGATCTGGTCGTCGTCGGCGTGCACGACGAGAGTCGGTACGTCGATCCGGGCCAGGTCCTCGGTGAAGTCGGTCTCCGAGAACTGCTCGACACAGTCGTACGCCGCCTTCAGCCCCACCTGCATACCCTGGAGCCAGAACTCGTCACGCTTGCCCTGCGAGACCGTGGAGCCCTCGCGGTTGGCGCCGTAGAAGGGCGAGCTCAGCTCCTTGAAGAACTGCGAACGGTCCGCCGCGACCCCGGCGCGGATCTCGTCGAACGCCTCGATGGGCGTGCCCTCCGGATTGGTGTCCGTCTTCAGCATCAGCGGCGGGACCGCGCCCACCAGCACCGCCTTGGCGACCCGCGCGGAGCCGTGCCGGCTGATGTAGCGGGCCACCTCGCCGCCGCCGGTCGAATGCCCCACCAGGATCGCGTCGTTGAGGTTGAGCGACTCGATGAGCTCCGCCAGGTCGTCGGCGTACTGGTCCATGTGGTTGCCCTGCCACGGCTGCCCGGAGCGGCCGTGCCCGCGGCGGTCGTGTGCCACGGCACGGAAGCCGTTGTCGGCGACCAGCTTCAACTGCCCGTCCCACGCGTCCGCGTCGAGCGGCCAGCCGTGGCTGAACACGACGGGCTGACCGGTGCCCCAGTCCTTGTAGTAGATGTCGGTGCCGTCAGAGGTGGTGAACGTGCTCATGAGGCTTCCCTTTCGAGAGTACGCCGGTTCGCCTCGGTCCACGGGCCGACAGGGGCGAGCCCGCCTGCTCGAGTGCGCGTCCCACCGGTCCCAGCCGTTCGGGAGCAGCCACAGACCGTGGACGAGGACGACCGGGACACGGCCGGTGGCGTTGGCGCCTCTGATCTGCTGTGCGTCGTTGGTGGTCATGCCTCGACGCCGACGATGTGTGGTGTTTATGGAATCGGTCCGATGACTGCATCTTTACCTCGCACATTTATGTGCTTATGTCATAGTCCCCAGGAATCCTGGAGTGCGCAACGCGTCCCGCAACGCCGGACGCGAGGGGATGCCCAGTTTCGGGAAGGTCCGGTACCGGCGTACGGTCCACGGCGACCACGGCGACCACGGCGACCCTCAGCTCCTGCTTCCGTCGCCCCGGGGGCTCCTCACCCGGCCGCCGGCAGGGTGAACTCGTAGACCAGTGCGTCCTGTTGGGCGTCCACGACAAGGTCGGTGATCTCCAGTGGCCGGTCGTACTGGTCGTGCACGCGCCGGGTGACCTTCACCGACTGGGGGAGTTGGGTGATCGAGTCCCGGTGGTGCAGGGCCAGCCCCGCCTTGCGCATCCAGTCGTAGGCGCGCCCCAGTTGCGCCGAAGCGGTGCCGTCGGCGCGGTCGCGGTAGCGGGCCAGCTCCTCGACCTCGGTCACCGCGACGGCGGAGAAGGACGTCACGGCCATACGCTGTCCGCTCCCGTCCGCCGCGGCCCACTCGTAGCGATGCACCAGGGTCGGCAGCCGCGGGGCGAGTCCCAGGGCGTTCGCGTGTTCCGGTGGGGGAGTCTCCCACGTCACCGTGGTCCGTTGGACGGTGCCCGGTTCGGTGGTGTGCGCACCCAGGGGAAAGTCCAGTGACGGGACGTGCTCGGCCGTGCTGCCGGGCAGGGTCGCGTGGCTGCCGCGCCGGTCGGTGGAGACCAGACCGCCGCGCCGCAGCATATTCAGCGCCTGTCGTACGGTCTCGCGGCTCACGCCGAACCGACTGGCCAACTCCCTTTCTCCCGGCAGGCGTTCGCCGGGCGGTATGGTCCCGTCGCGTAGATCGCCGAGCAACTGTGCGGCGATCCGCGAGTAACGGGGCTCGTGGTCGGATGGGTGGGCGGTGCGGGCCATGTCCGCGCCCCTCCTGCGTGTGAAAAGACAAACGTGTAGTGACAACCCAGACGTGGTGACGAAACGTAGCCGTGCGGGCTCATTGCGCTACCAGATCTAAGCATTGGTCTAAACCACCGGGGAAGGGTGGTCGGGTAGTTCGGCCGATTTCAGCCCGCTGCCCCCGGGCGGCGAGGGCGCGTTCAGAGGGCGCTGTACAGGGCGTCCACAAGCGCCATCTTCCTTGGGTCGTCGGCGATGTGCGGGCCCATGCGGTTCATGACGTACCCCAGTGAGATGCCCGCCTCCGGGTCGGCGAGACCGCAGGAGCCACCGGAGCCGTCATGTCCGAAAGCCCTCGGGTTGGGCCCGTACAAGCCGTTGGGTCCGCTCAGCCACACCCCGAGCCCGATCTCCGTCTCGTACTTGAACCCGGCACCCACCACCAGGTCACGGCAGCTGCCCTGTCCTTCGCGCACCCGCTCGGCGGCCTTCGGTGAGAGCACCCGCGGTGAGCCGTACGGGCCCCGCCCGGCAAGGATCCCGTACAGCGCGGCGATCGCTCGCGCCGTGCCATGGCCGTTCGCGGCCGGGATCTCGGCGGCCCGCCACTGTGGAGTGTTGGCGTCGGTGGCGCTGACGGGCGGATTGGTGAGGGCCGCCAGCGCCGCGGGCGCCAACTGTGCGTAGTCCGCAGCCCGTTTGCTGGTCGAAGCGGTCGGCGGCCGCACCAGCTCGGCCGCCCGCTCCGACTCCTTCTCCGGCAGTCCGATGGTGAAGTCGATCCCGAGCGGCCCGGTCACCTCCCGCTCCAGGAACGCGCTCGGCAGCAACCCCGAAACCCGCCGCACCACTTCGCCCACCAGGTGGCCGAACATGATCGCGTGATACCCGGACCGCGACCCCGGCTCCCACCAGGGTTCCTGCGTCGCAAGACGCTCGACGGTCAGCTCCCAGTCCAGAAGCTGCGCCAGAGAGTGCGGCTCACGCAGCCCGGAGAGCCCCGCGCGGTGCGACAACAAGTGCCGTACCAGCACCGACTCCTTGCCCGCCGCCGCGAACTCCGGCCAGTACGCGGCCACCGGGGCATCGAGGTCGAGCAGCCCGTGATCGGCCAGGATGTGCGCGCACAGGGCAGTTGGACCCTTCGACGCCGACCACACGTTGACCAGGGTGTCTTGCTCCCAGGCCCGGGTGCGTGCCCTGTCCGCCCAGCCGCCCCACAGGTCCACCACGGTCTCGCCGTCTAGCGTGACCGTCACCGCCGCGCCCAGCTGGTCGCGGTCACCGAAGTTCGACTCGAAGGCGGTGCGCACCGCCGAGAAACGCGGGTCGCAGTGGCCTTGAGCGTGCGGCGCGTGTTGGGACATGGGACCTCCGTCGCCCATAGGGAGGCCCGGAGTCGGATCCGGGCGGGTCGACCGTACCGCAGGCGACGTACCGACTGGTCGGACGGGGTAGTGGCGCCCGCATCGCATTCGTCATCGCGTGATCTCCCGAAGTCCACCCAACACCCGTACTGTGCTGCTCAGTTGACCGATGAGACGCAGGAGGCACGGGAACAATGCGGAGACATGTGAAGGTGTTGGCACGTACCGGCATCGCGGTGGCGACAGCGAGCGTGCTGGCCCTGGCCACGGGCCCCCAGGCGACAGCCGCCGACCTGTCGTACTCGTCCAGCACCTCCGTGGGCGTCCACAACGCCTACGAGAAGACGAAGTACCCGTACTTCGCCGACGCCCTCGACTCGGGCGCAGGAATGCTCGAACTCGACGTGTGGACCAATGTGTTCGGCGCCTCCTGGCGGGTCGCGCACGACAACCCGTTCGGCAACGACAACAACTGCGTGAACGCGGCCAACGCGTCCGAACTGCGCACCAAGGCCACCAACAGCAACCTCTCGGGCTGCCTCGCCGACATCAAGGCCTGGCACGACGCGAACCCCGGACACCGGCCCATCCAGCTCAAGATCGAGATGAAGGACGGCTTCCTGGGCACCAGCGGCCGCGGTCCCGCCCAGTTGGACGCCCTGCTCACCTCGAAGCTCGGTGACGCCCTGCTCCGGCCCGCCGACGTCGTCGGTTCCCACCCGGACCTCGACACGGCCGTCCGCGCCGACGGCTGGCCCGCGCGCTCGGCCCTGGCGGGCAAGTTCATCGTCGAGCTGATCCCCGGCACGGTCGAGGAGGGCAACCCCTTCGACACGCTGTGGACGGACCGCGAGTACGCCACCTACCTGCGCGACCTCGCCGCCGCCGGACGCCTGCGCGAGGCGGCCGCCTTCCCCGCCGTGCACAACGCGGCCACCGGCGACCCCCGCACCCGCTACACGGATGCCACGATCCGCCCGTGGCTCGTCGTGTTCGACGGCGATGCCGCGACCTACGCGAACGGCACGATCGACACCGCCTGGTACGACGACCGCCACTACCTCGTGGTCATGAGCGACGCCCAGAACGTGCCCCCGGCCATCGACGGCACCAACCCCACCCAGCAGCAGGCCCTCGACCGCCTTGCCCTGCTGGCCGGACAGCACGCCACCGTAGTCTCCGCGGACTGGTACCCGCTGCCTGCCGTTCTGGCCACGGTCGTACCGCGGGGGTAGGCGGGCCGGGACGTCCTCAGAGGTAGGACTGCAGCCAGCGCAGTTTGGCGGCCTCCTGGTAGGTGCCGCCGCCCTCGTGGTCGTTGAAGTCGTACACCTCGATCGCCTTGTCCGTGGCCGCCCACGCGTTGAACGCCGCGAAAACCGTGGAGGGCGGGCAGGTCTGGTCCTCCAGGGCGGCCGAGAAGAGGGCCGGCGCCCGGCCGCGCGCGGCGAAGTGCACGCCGTCGAAGTAGGAGAGCGTGCGCAGCACTTCGTCGGTGCGGCCGCGATACGTCTTGAGGTAGTTGCCGATCTCCCGGTACGGGTTGCGGTCCGTCAGCCTGATCGCGTGGGGGAAGTCGCACAGGAACGGCACGTCAGGCGCGACCGCCGCCAGGTCGGGAAGCAGACCACCCACCGCGATGGAGATGCCGCCGCCCTGGCTGCCGCCGACCGCCGCCGTGCGCGCCGCGTCGACCAGGTCGTGCGAGCGGGCCGCCTCCACGGCGCGCACCGCGTCCGTGAACACCCGGCGGTAGTAGTAGTTCTCGGGGGCGTCGACACCCCGGGTCATGTATCCGGGGTACGCGGACGCGCTGCCCACCGGATCAGGCGTCCCGCCGCCGCCCCAGGCACTGCCCTGACCGCGCGTGTCCATCACGAGGTGCGCGAATCCCGCCGACGCCCACAGCAGATGCGTGTGCGGAAGGCCGCGTCCGCCGCCGTACCCGACGAACTCGACGACCGCGGGCAGGGGTGAGTCCGCCCAGGCCGGCAGCGTCAGCCAGCCCTTGACCGGGTGCCCGCCGAACCCGGCGAACGTGACGTCGTACACCTTGACCGTCTTCAGGTGTGTCTCGACAGGCTCGAAGCGGGCGGCGAGCTCGTGTTCGCGGGCCTCCTGGAGTGTTTTGGCCCAAAAAGTGTCGAAACCCTCGGGCTCGACGGACGCGCTCCGGTAGTCGCGGAGCTCGTCGAGGGGGAGGTCGAACAGGGCCATGAAGGACAACCTTTGGTATCGGGGTGCGGATGATCACACCGTACGTGAGCGATCGCCAGGGCCGCCAGACTCTGTTTTCCGGCGGCCGCGCATCACGGGAGAATCCGTCCCCGCACGACTGATCGGCGCCCGCTGTGGAACCCGCCCAGCACCGGCGGGGCCTGGCAGACGGCCTTGCCCGCCACCCGCCCCGATATCCGGGAGCCGCCTGCTCCGACATCCGAAAGGCACCCGCCATGAACTCCTGCATCCGCACCATCACGGTAGGCATCGACGGTTCGCGGGCGAGTCTCGACGCGGCGGACTGGGCCGCCCGGGAGGCCCAGCGCCGCCGCCTCCCGCTGCGTCTGCTGCACGCGGCGCCGGCACCGGCTGTGCGTGTACGGATCCCGGACGTCGACGTTCCGGCCGCGTACACCCGTCCGGCACTCGACCGGGCCGCGATCCAACTGGCTTACGCCCACCCGTCGTTGGACATCATCGCGCGGAGCACCGACACACCCGCCGTGCCGGCATTGCTCGCGGCGGCCCTGGAGGCCGAGACCCTGGTTCTTGGTTCACGCGGTCCGACCGGGTTCGCGGGTTTCCTGGTCGGCTCGGTCGCTCTCGTTGTCACGGCCCGCGCCGAAGGACCGGTCGTCGTCGTGCGGGCGGGCGAACTCCCCGAGGACGAACGGATGCCGACGGTCGACGGCACACCGCCGAGCGCGGCTCCCTATCTGCCGGTGGTCCTCGGCCTCGATCTGAGTCACCCGGCCGACGACCTCATCGGGTACGCCTTCGACAGGGCCGCCGTGCGCTCCGCCCCCCTGCACGTCGTGCACACCTGGACCGTGCCTCCGCCGCGCGGCCACGCGCCCGGCATGCCGCTGTCCGGTGCCACGGCGGAGCGGGAGGACGGCACCTGGCACGTGCTGACCAGCACGTTGCAGCCATGGCGCCACAAGTTCCCGGAGACGACCGTCTCCGAACAGGTGATCTACGGCCACCCCGGGCACCATCTGCTGAAGGCCTCCACCCGGGCCGGCCTGCTGGTCACCGGGCGCCGGTCGGGGGAAGGCCTTGGCCGAGCCGCGCACTCGCTCATCCAGCACGCCATGTGTCCGGTGGCGGTGGTGCCGCACAGCTGACGGCGGGCCACCAGGTCACAGCAAGAGTGCCTCAGCCGAATCGCTCGATACGGATCCGGTCCACCGGCTGACCGGCCTCCACCAGCAACCGCGACACGTGCTCCGCGAACCCGTTGGAGCCGCACACATAGGCTTCCCAGCCACCAGGCGGCTGCTCGGCCAGGAGCGGCGCCACATGTGCCGCAGCCATACGTCCTACCGGCACACCGTCCGGCGCACCGCGCGTGAAGACGGTCGTCGTCTCCTCGCCGTACTCCCGCGCGTAGATCAGCTCCTCGGGACCGCGCGCCGAGACGAGCAGGCGCAGCGGCACATCCAGACCGCGCGTGCGGTGGTGCCGCAGCATCGACATCAGCGGTACGACGCCGGAGCCGGCGCCGATGAGCAGCGCGGGCCGGTCACCGGGCCAGGCGAAGAAGCCGCTGAGCGGGCCGCGCACCTGCACCGAGTCGCCGGGTTCGGCCACGGTGTGGAACCAGCCGGAGACCTCGCCGCCCTCGACATGGTCCAAGGTCAGTTCGACGTGTCCGTCGTCGTCGGGCGGAGAGGCGATGGAGTAGTGGCGCTGCGCCACATAGCCGTCCTCGGCGGTCAGCCGCAGCATCAGATGCTGCCCGGGCAGATGCCCCATCCACTGCGGCACCGCGAACCGGAACGTGGAGGCGTAGGGCGTCTCCCGGCGGATCCCGGTGAGCGTCGCGGTCTGCCAGGTTGCCGCGGCCCGGTCGCTCACGGCGATCCGACCGGGCACGGCGAAGTCGGTGCGCGGCACGAAGGTCTCGGTCGTCGTCTCAGTCACCGGAGTAGCGCTGCTCTTCCCAGGGGTTGCCGCGTGCGTGGTAGCCGTTCTGCTCCCAGAAGCCCGGTTCGTCGTGGTCGAGGAGCCGCAGGCCGGCGATCCACTTGGCGCTCTTCCAGAAGTACAGGTGAGGCACGATCAGCCGCGCCGGGCCACCGTGTTCGGTGGGCAGCGGCTTCCCGTCGTACTCCCACACGATCCAGGCGCGGCCGCCGGTCAGGTCGGCGAGCGGGAGGTTCGTGGTGTACCCGGTGTGCGAGTAGGCCACCGCGTGCGTGGCGGTCGCGTCCGGGCGTACGACGTCCAGGAACGTGTCCAGGGACACCCCGCCGAAGCGCACGCCGAACTTCGACCAGCTCGTCACACAGTGAATGTCACCCTCGTACGCCGACGCGGGCAGCGCGTGCGCCTCGTCCCAGTCCCAGCTGCGCGGCCCGGCCACCAGTCCGTCGACCCGGAAGGTCCAGTCGGCGGGCGCCAGGCCGGGGGTGACCTCGGCGGACAGAACGGGCCAGTCGTCGCCCGCGTCGTACTGGCCGGGCGGCAGTCCGGTGTTGTGGACGCGCGGGCGCCCGGCGAAACCTCGGGTGACGTTCACTCGGGTGGCGTTCATACGGGTGGTGCCTCCAGGCCGCCGGGGGCGACGAGCGCGATCAGTGCTTACGGATTCAACCGTACGTGGCCGTCGACCATGCCCGGGCCGCCGAGGGCCCCGATCATTGCGGACATATGAACTCTGCCAAGGCCCGGGAATAGTCGCGCCGTGATCTTCCTTGCCGCTATTGCCGATGCCGGTGGCCCTTACTGCTGCAGCAGGTGACAGTGGTCCCGGCAACCGGTGACAGCGAAGGAGAGTGAGAGAGCACATGCCCAAGGCGTACGTCTTCACGCGGTACGGCGGCCCGGAGGCCGAGGCCCTGGTGGAGCTGGACCGGCCGACGCCGGGCCCCGGCCAGGTACTCGTCGCGGTCCGCGCGGCGGGCGTCAACCCCGTCGACTGGAAGCTGCGGACGGGCTACGGCCCCGCAGGGGGCCCGGCGCGCGAGCTGCCCGCAGTGTTCGGCAACGAGGTCGCGGGGGTCGTCGAGGAGGTCGGCGCCGACGTGACCGGCTTCGCCGTGGGGGACGAGGTCTTCGGGAACCCAGTGGCCGGCGGATACGCCGAGTACACCCTGCTTCCCGTGGCCGTGACCGCGCACAAGCCCACTGAGTTGGCGTACCCGGACGCCGCGACCCTGCCCGTCGCGGCGGCGACCGCGTACGACGGAATCCACCAGCTCGCACTGCCCTCCGGCGCGACGCTGTTGATCACCGGAGCGGGCGGCGGCGTCGGCGTCGCGGCCACCCAGATCGCGCGCGCCCTCGGGGTGCGGGTCATCGCTGTCGCGAGCGACAGCAAGAAGGACTTCGTCGAGTCGCTCGGCGCCGTGCACGTCCCGTCGGGGCCGGACCTCGCGGAGCGCTTGCGCGGGGCGGCGCCGGACGGTGTGGACGCCGTCTTCGACCTGGTCGGGGGCGAGGTCCTGGAAGCCGCGGCGACGCTGCTCACGGACCCCGCGAAGCTGATCACCGCTGCCGACCGGCGGACCGTCGCACGGCTCGGAGGTGTGCCCGTCGAACGGGCCCGCAACGCCGCCGTGCTCGACGAGGTGGCGAAGCTCGTGGTCGACGGCAAGCTGAAGCCCTTCGTCACGCAGACCTTCCCGCTCGACCGCGCCGGCGAGGCCCTGCGCACGGTCGAGGAAGGTCATGCGCGCGGCAAGATCGTGATCGAGGTCGGCGCATGAGCGCGCATCCCCTGGACAATCCGGCGCTCGGCGCGCTGACCGGCCCGCACGCCCACTTCGCCGAACGCCGCGGACGTGTCCTGCGCTACCCCTTGGACGTATCGCCGTGGCTGGCCCTCCCCGACGACCCGGGTGCCGACGACTGGGCGGACCTCGCAGCGCTGGTCGGCCCGGGCGGCGACGCCCCGCTGGCCGGCTATACCGGGCAGACCCCGGACGGCTGGGAGGTGACCCTCAGCATCGAGGGCGTCCAGCTGGTGGACGACGGGATCGCCGCGGCGCCGGACCCCGAAGCGGTACGGCTCGGCGCCGCCGACGTACCCGAGATGCTGGACCTGGTCGAACGGACCAGGCCCGGCCCCTTCCTGCCGCGCACCGTCGAGCTCGGCACCTACCTGGGGATACGCCGGAACGGCGCCCTGATAGCCATGGCGGGGGAGCGGTTGCACCCGCCGGGCTGGACCGAGATCAGCGCGGTCTGCACCGACCCGGACTTTCGCGGCGAGGGCCTGGCCACCCGGCTGATCCTGGCCGTCGCGCACGGCATCCGCGAACGCGGCGAGACCCCGTTCCTGCACACCGCCGCGAGCAACACCAACGCCATCCGCCTCTACCAGTCACTGGGCTTCCGGCTCCGTCGCAACACCCTCTTCTCGGCGGCGCGCGTACCGGAGCACGCCGAGGCCTAACTAAGCGCGCGCGGGCGAGTCGCCGTCCGGCTCGTCCGTCGCCGCCGCGTTGTAGCGCAGCAGATACGAGGCGAACCGCGCGAGATCCTCCTCGGGCCAGCCCGCGAGCCGCTCACGGAAGGCCACCCGGCGGCTCGCGGTCACCTGGGCGAGGATCTCCGTGCCCGTCTCCGTCAGATGCAGCACCTGCACGCGGTGGTCCTCCGGGTCGAGCCGCCGCTCGATGAGTCCGGACCGCTCCAGCGCGGCCACCTGCCGGCTCACCGTGGACTTGTCCAGCGCGTAGTGCGTCGCGAGGTCGGTGGCACGGCAGCCGCCCTGCTCCTCCAGATGGCCGAGCAGGGTGTACGAGACCAGGGACAGCTCGGGGTGCATACGGCCGGCCGACGCCCTGGCCCGCCGGGCGAAGGCGGTCATCTCGCGCTGGATGGTCTCGACGGCCGTGTCGGCGGCGGTGACAACGGGCTCTTCGGGCTCTTCGGCCACCTTCATGGGAACCTCCCTCGCGCTACTAGTTGCACAGTACAACCTGGAGTGGGAGTTGCATCTGTCAACCAGTGGAGGTTCCGGTGGTCGAGGAAGAGCCGGCGGAGACGGTTGCCGTCCGACCGATCCTGTTAGTGTTTGCCGCGTCGGCTGCGGATCTCCCCAGCCACTGAGTTGCCCAGGAGGTGAGACCCATTACCGCTAGGTCAGGTCGGGTGCTCTCACCTCAAGGCAACGCGGCTCACCGCCCGTAGGCGGCGGCCGCGAGAGAGCGCCCTTCGGCTCACCGAAAGGCCCTCGGCTTCCATGCCTCTTCTGCCCCCCGTTTTTGATTCCGTTGTCGCCGCACTCCGCTCCGCCGGCTGTGTCTTCGCCGAGGACGAGGCGGAGTTGATCCTCTCCACCGCCGGTACTCCGGACGACATCGCCACCATGGTGGACCGGCGCGTCGCGGGACTTCCCCTTGAACACGTCCTCGGCTGGGCCGGGTTCCACGGTCTGCGCATCGCCGTGGATCCGGGCGTCTTCGTGCCTCGCCGCCGCACCGAGTTCCTCGTCGACCAGGCGGTCGCCCTCGCGCGGGGCGCGTCCCTCGTCGTGGACCTGTGCTGCGGCTCGGGCGCGGTGGGTGCCGCCCTGGCCGCCTCCCTCAGTGAGCCGGAACTGCACGCCGCCGACATCGACCCGGCCGCCGTGCGCTGCGCCCGCCGCAACGTCGCCCCCTTCTCCGGTCACGTCCACGAGGGCGACCTCTTCGCGGCGCTGCCCGACACCCTGCGCGGCCGCATCGACATCCTGGCCGCCAACGTGCCGTACGTCCCCACCGACGAGGTCGGCCTGCTGCCCGCGGAGGCCCGCGACCACGAACCCCTCGTCGCCCTCGACGGTGGCTCCGACGGGCTCGACGTCCTGCGCCGCGTCGCGGCCGAGGCCCCCCAATGGCTGGCTCCCGGCGGCTGCCTCCTCGTCGAGACGAGCGAACGCCAGGCGTCCCGGGCCGTCGAGGTCTTCACCCGCAGCGGCCTGACAGGCCGACTGGCCGTCTCCGAGGAGCTGTACGCCAACGTCGTGATCGGTACCAGGCCCTAGTCACGCCCTTCGGTTCCTCCGCCATCCGGCGCCTGGGAGAAGTGAGCTACGGCATTGTGCAACTAGTTGCACAAGATGTGCCCCGTCGTCTACAACAGACACAAGACGCCGCGCACGAAGGGCCGCCCCATGAGCCGATACCCGCACCTGCTGACCCCGCTCGACCTGGGCTTCACCACACTGCCCAACCGCGTGCTCATGGGCTCCATGCACGTGGGCCTGGAAGAGGCCGAGCGGGGCTTCGAGCGGATGGCGGAGTTCTACGCCACCCGGGCCCGCGGCGGTGTCGGCCTCATCGTCACCGGCGGCATCGCGCCCAACGAGGCGGGACGGCCGTACGAGGGCGGCGCCAAGCTGACCACCGAGGCGGAGGCCGGGCAGCACGCGGAGATCACCGCCGCGGTGCACCGCGAGGGCGGGAAGATCGCCATGCAGATCCTGCACTTCGGGCGGTATGCCTACCACCAGGACCTGGTCGCGCCGAGCGCCCTCCAGGCGCCGATCAGCCCCTTCCCACCGCGCGCGCTCACCGACGCCGAGGTCGAGCAGACCATCGACGACTACGCGCGCGCCGCCCGGCTGGCGCGGCAGGCCGGCTACGACGGCGTCGAGATCATGGGCTCCGAGGGCTACCTGATCAACGAGTTCATCGCCGCCCAGACCAACAAACGCGAGGACCGCTGGGGCGGCTCGTACGAGAACCGCACGCGCTTCCCGCTGGAGATCGTCCGGCGGGTGCGGGCGGCGGTCGGCGAGGATTTCATCATCATCTACCGTTTGTCGATGCTGGACCTGGTGCCGGGCGGCTCCTCCCTGGCGGAGGTGATCACGCTCGCCCGGGCCGTCGAAGCCGCCGGAGCGACGATCATCAACACCGGCATCGGCTGGCACGAGGCCCGTATCCCCACCATCGCGACCTCGGTGCCGCGCGGGGCGTATGCCTGGGTGACCAAGAAGGTCATGGGCGCCGTCTCGATCCCCCTTGTCACCACCAACCGCATCAACACCCCTGAGCTTGCCGAGCAGTTGCTCGCCGACGGCCATGCCGACATGGTGTCCCTGGCCCGCCCGATGCTCGCCGACCCCGACTTCGTCGCCAAGGCGCGGGCCGGGCGGCCGGAGGCCATCAACACCTGCATCGGCTGCAACCAGGCCTGCCTCGACCACACCTTCAGCGGCAAGATCACCTCCTGCCTGGTGAACCCGCGTGCCTGCCACGAGACGGAACTCGTCCTCTCACAGACCAAGCTGCGCAAGCGAGTTGCCGTGGTGGGTGCGGGTCCCGCCGGACTCGCCTGCGCGGTCTCCGCCGCCGAGCGCGGCCACCACGTCACGCTGTTCGACGCGGCGCGGGAGATCGGCGGACAGCTCAACGTGGCCCGCAAGGTCCCCGGCAAGCAGGAGTTCGACGAGACGATCCGCTACTTCCGCACACAGCTCGAACTGCACGGCGTGGACGTGCGGTTGAACATCCGCGTCACCGCCGAGGACGTCTCCGGATACGACGAGGTCGTGGTCGCGACCGGCGTCGGCCCACGCACCCCCGAGATCCCCGGCGTCGACCACCCCAGCGTCGTCGGCTACTTGGACGTGCTCCGCGACGGCGTCCCCGTCGGCGACCGTGTCGCGATCCTCGGCGCCGGCGGCATCGGCTTCGACGTCGCCGAGTACCTGACCGACAGCGGCGACAAGGCGAGCGAGGACCCGGCGGCGTACTTCCGGAACTGGGGTGTCGACCTGGACTACCGCCTGCCCGGCGGTCTCGCCGCCCCCGAGCGCCCCGCCCCGCCCCGCACCGTCCACCTCCTTCAGCGCAAGGCCTCCAAGGTCGGTGCCGGACTCGGCAAGACCACCGGCTGGATCCACCGCGCGGAGCTCAAGCACCGTGGCGTCACCATGGTCCCGGGCGTCCAGTACGACCGGATCGACGACGCCGGGCTGCATGTGACCGTCGAGGGGCACAGCCAACTCCTGGAGGTCGACACGATCGTGCTCTGCACCGGGCAGGACCCGCGCCGTGACCTGTACGAGGAACTGCTCGCCGCGGGCGTGAACGTGCACCTCATCGGCGGCGCCGACGTGGCCGCCGAACTGGACGCCAAGCGCGCCATCAAGCAGGGCACGGAGCTGGCGGCGGCGCTGTAGGGGCCCTGCGACCCGTCCCTAGGATGACCCCATGTCACTCCCGCACGCGATCCTCACCGCCCTGCTAGAGAGGCCGTCATCGGGCCTCGAACTGACCCGGCGGTTCGACAAGTCGATCGGCTACTTCTGGTCGGCGACGCATCAGCAGATCTATCGCGAGCTGGGAAAACTGGAGGCCGAGGGCCACATCCGCGCCCTGCCGTCCGAGCAGCCGGCCCGGGGGCAGAAGAAGAGCTACGAGGTTCTGCCCGCGGGCCGTGACGAACTCGCCCGCTGGACCGCCGCGTCCCAGGACCCGAAGCCCCTGCGCGACACGATGCTGCTGCGCCTGCGCGCCTCGGCCGTCGTCGGCACCACGGGCATCGAGACGGACCTGCGCCGCCATCTCGGCCTGCACGAGCGGCAGTTGGCCGAGTACGAGGAGATCCAGGCGCGTGATTTCCCGCCCGGCAAGGACACCCCGCAGGACCGCCTGCGGCACCTCGTCCTGCGCGCCGGAATCGACCTGGAGACCTTCTGGACACAGTGGCTGACCCACGCACTGGAGGAGTTCGAGCAGTTGCCCGCGCACGAGTAGACGGCCGCCCCGCCGACCGGAGTCGGTGGACGGCCGCCGTGGTGACGAACCCCGGATCAGAGCCGGTGCGGCTTGGCCCGGCGGCGCAGGAACCAGGCCCCCGCGATCGTGCCCGTGGCCACCAGCGCCGCGCCGCCCACCAGGGTGACGGCGCCGTAGTCCTTGGCGGCTCCGCCGAGACCGCCCATGACCCCGAGCGACGGCGTCGCGGAGACCCTGGGCGTCGAGGCGGCCGACGCGACGATGGACTGGGTGCCCGCCGTCGTCCCGTCCTGGCAGACCACGATGACCGTGTAGGTGCCGGCACTCACAGTCGACCAGGACGCCGCCTGACTGGTGCTCGTCCCGGTCAGGGCCACCTGTTTCCCCTGGGCGAAACTTCCCTGTCCACTGGAGAGCAGCGAGGCATTGCCGAAGCTGCTGCCCTTGCTGGGACAGGCACTGGTCGTGACCGAAACCGTGGAACCGCTGGTGCTCACCGAGATCCCCGAACCCACTGCGACGGCCGACGAAGCGGCCAGGGTGAGCGGAAGCGCAGCGGCGGCGGCCACGGTCAGGCCGGAGCGGAGAAGTATCTGAGTAGTACGCATAGGACTGCCCTCCAGCGGCACGGTTGGCGGTACATCCGATGCGCCGCCGAGGATTGGAAAGGCCCGTGCTGCCTTCAAGGAGAGCCAACGTGTTTTTGGCCCGGCCCGCATGCGGACGGGGACCGGGCAGGTGACGGATTCCATCGTCCGGCCGACGGCCGAGCACCGCAGGAAGGGTGGATGACGCGGTAGCGGCGTCCCTCTGGGTCGTATGGGGAACCCCAGGTCGCGGCTATCCCTTGCTGCCCGTCGTCACCGTCCGCTCCACCGAGTACCCGCCCCAGGTGCCGTCCGGCAGCTTCGCCCGCATCCGCACCCGGTACGTGACTCCGGCGTCACGTCCCACATAGAAGCTGTACGTCGCCTCGTCGCTCGGCGCGGTGCCACCCCAGACGAGGGAGGTCGCGTCCTGCCCGTCGAGATCGATCTGATACTCCGTGATCACCCCGCCCGCGTCCGGCGGAACCCAAGCCAGATCGAGGTAGTACGCCCCGTCGGCGAGATGGGTGGCGACGCGGAAGTCGGTCGGCGCGGTGCCCTTCCCGTCGTCCGAACCGGGCGCGGTGGTGAGCCGGACAGCGCCGCTCGCGGGCGAGACGTTGTCCGCCGCGTCACGCGCCTTCACGGTGAAGGAGTAGCTGGTGCCGGGCCGCAGCCCGGTCACCACGGTCGCGGTCTGCCCGCCGCCCACGCTGTGGATCTTCGAGCCGCCCTGATAGATGTCGTACGAGGCCACGCCACGGTTGTCCGTCGACTTCTCCCAGGACAGCTGTGCCGCTCCGCTCCCGACCGCTTTCCCGCTCGGACTGCCGGGGCGGGACGGGGCCTTGTCGTCGGCCGCGACGGCTGCCGGTGTGGTGGCGCGGACCTGCTTGCTGGGCGGCCCGGGATTCCCGTCGGTGTTCAGCGCGCGGACCGTGAAGACGTACGTCGTGGACGGCTTGAGCCTGGTGATATCCACCATGTACTCCGCACCCGGTACTTCCTTGAGCTTCGTCATGCCGTGATACACCACGTACTGGGAGACCTCGGGATCCCCGGAAGCCCGGTTCCACATGACGTGCACGCTGGTAGCGCTGCCCGCCGCGGCGGTGACGCCCATCGGTGCCGAGGGCAGCTTTCCGCCCTGGATGCCGCTCTGTCCGCCCAGCCCACAGGACGTCAGGACGAGCAGCGAGCCGCAGATCAGCGCGTGGGGGACGCGTCGCACGGTCCTGCCTTCCCTCGACGGGATTGGTCTGTACCTATAAGACACCGCTGGCGCGATCACATCAAGAGGGCGGCGGCTGTCGTCGGACCGGCATGGGGTACGTATGCTGATTCTTGACGCGGCGTGAACTCGGCCCTTTCTCAGGGTAGTTCGCGTCCACGGCGCGGACCGCTGTCGTCGCTGTTCCCGCGCCGGCGAAGGCGGTCGAGTGGCCGGAGCCGACTGCGGCTCGGGCCCTCGGCCGCACACCGCCTGTCGCGGAGCCCGCATACCGCCTGTCGCGGCGGCTGTGCACCGTCCGGACCCCTCCCAGTGGACGGACCGTCAGATACGCACCAAATTTGGGCGAGTGACCGTCAATGTCCCCCAGGAGAGGGTCTCTCATCGTGCGTGTCCAGTCGCTGACGCTGGCCGTGGCAGGCGCCGCCCTGCTCGCTCCTGCCCCCGGCTCCGCGGCGCTTCCCGCCGCCGCCCGCCCGAGCACTCCCGCAGTGGTGCGTGAGGGGGATGTCCAGGCCGCCGACCTGCTGGCGAAGCTACGCAGCTGTGCGCAGATCTCGAACGGGCGCTACCGCAGCGACGACGGTGCCCGCGCCGACATCCCGGTCTGCGGAAAACAGGGCGCGGTGTTCTGGAAGGCCGACATGGACATCGACTGCGACGGCCGCCCGGGCGCCCGCTGCAACAGCCGTACCGACCCGCTCTTCTCCGACGCCACCGCCTACCAGCAGTCCGACGGACGCCAGCTGGACGCCGAGACGCTCCCGTACATCGTGGTCCCCGGCGTCAGCCGAATCTGGAACCACCGGGACCACGACGTCCGCGCCGGTTCGGTGGCCGCCGTGATCTACCGGGACCGCGTCCAGTACGCGGTCGTCGGCGACATCGGACCGCGTCACATCATCGGCGAGGCCTCGTACGCCACCGCCAAGGCCCTCGGTATCCGCCCCGACCCGACGGGCGGCGGGACCGGAGCCGGGGTCACCTACCTGGTGTTCAAGGACTCCCGGGTCTCGCCCATCGAGAGCCACCGGGCGGCGGTGACGCTGGGAGAGGGCCTGGCGCGCAAGTTCCTCAAGGAGAACTGAGCCAAGGGGACGGGCGGGGGCCGACGTCATACCTTCCGGTACGAGTACGCCTCCGCCGCGGCCGCCTCCACCGCGGCGAGGTCCGCGCCGGCCGAGGCCGTGACGACCGCGGCCACCGCGCCCTCGACGAAGGGCGCGTCCACCAGCCGGGTGTTCTCGGGAAACTCGTCGCCCTCGGCGAGCAGGGCCTTCACGGTGAGGACCGCGCTGCCGAGGTCGGTGAGGACGGCGACCCCGGCGCCGCGGTCCACGGAGGCGGCCGCGGCGCAGATCAGCTCGGCGCTCGTACCGAGGCCGCCATCCATCGTGCCGCCCGCCGGGGCGACGGGAGCCGTCGTACCGCCGCCGGCCAGGCCCGTCGCCAGCTGGGCGACCGAGGCGGCTACGGCCGCACTGTGGGACACGAGGACGATGCCGACGAGCTGAGGGCCGGCGTCGGCGGAGGCCGTTGCGTCACTCACCGGCTGCCTCCTCCAGTGCGCCGATCAGCAGTGCGGACGACGTGGCACCGGGATCCTGGTGCCCGATGCTGCGCTCGCCCAGATAGCTCGCCCTGCCCTTGCGGGCCTGTAGCGGGATCGTCGCGGCGGCGCCCTCGTCGGCGGCGGCCTTCGCCGCGGCGAAGGACTCGGGAAGCGCGTCGACGGCGGGCACCAGCGCGTCGATCATGGTCTTGTCGCCGGGCGCGGCCCCGCCCAGCGTCCGCACGGCGTCCACGCCCGTGCGCAGCGCCTCGGCGAACTGTTCCTCGGTGACCTCGGCGGCGTCCCCGAGTGCCTTGCCGGTACGGCGCAGCAGAGTGCCGTACAACGGTCCGGACGCGCCCCCGACTGTCGAGATCAGCTGCCGTCCGGCGAGCGTGAGGACGGCGCCCGGCGTATCCGGGGCCTCCTTCTCCAGCGTGGCCGCCACGGCGGTGAACCCACGCCTCAGATTGCTGCCGTGGTCGGCGTCGCCGATCGGCGAGTCCAGGGCGGTGAGCCGCTCCGCCTCGCGGTCCACGGACGCGGCGGTGGCCGTCATCCAACGACGGAAGAAATCGGCGTCGAGCACGGAATCTCCTTGCGTGGTACGAACGTTGACCGGACCGGCGTTGGTGTCAGACACCCCAGCGCAGACCCGGTGTCTTCACCGGCGCGTTCCACAAGCGCAGCAGCTCCTCGTCGATCTGGCACAAGGTCACCGAGGCGCCGGCCATGTCGAGCGAGGTGACGTAGTTGCCTACGAGGGTGTGCGCCACGACGACCCCGCGCTCGGTCAGCACCCGCTGCACCTCCGCGTTGAAGCCGTACAGCTCCAGGAGCGGAGTCGCGCCCATGCCGTTGACCAGGACCAGCACGGGATTGCGCGGATCGAGGTCCTCCAGGATGGCGTGCACCGAGAAGTCGGCGATCTCCCGCGAGGTCATCATCGCGCGTCGTTCCCGGCCCGGCTCGCCGTGGATGCCGACGCCCAGCTCCAGCTCCCCGGGCGGCAGGTCGAAAGTGGGGCTGCCCTTGGCCGGGGTGGAGCAGGCGCTGAGGGCGACGCCGAAACTCCGCGAGTTCTCGTTGACCTGGCGGGCCAGCGCCTCGACCCGCTCCAGCGGCGCGCCCTCCTCGGCGGCGGCGCCCGCGATCTTCTCCACGTACAGCGTCGCGCCCGTGCCGCGTCGCCCGGCCGTGTAGAGGCTGTCGGTGACGGCGACATCGTCGTTGACGAGGACCTTGGCGATCCGGATGCCCTCGTCCTCGGCGAGCTCGGCCGCCATGTCGAAGTTCAGCACGTCACCCGTGTAGTTCTTCACGATGAACAGCACGCCCGCGCCGCTGTCCACGGCGGCCGCGGCCCGCACCATCTGGTCCGGCACCGGCGACGTGAAAACCTCGCCGGGACAGGCCGCCGACAGCATTCCGGGACCCACGAAACCGCCGTGCAGCGGCTCATGCCCCGACCCGCCGCCGGAGACGAGGCCCACCCTTCCGGCCAGCGGGGCGTCCCGCCGTACGATCACCCGGTTCTCCACGTCCACCGTCAGCTCCGGATGCGCGGCCGCCATACCCCGCAGGGCATCCGCGACCACGGTCTCCGCCACGTTGATGAGCATCTTCATGGGGTGCCTCCAGCTCTTGCAGGTGGGCGGGCCGAGCGGTCCACTCTTGAAGTATCGGCGCTCAGGGTGTGGGGGTCACCTGTAGCGGCACTGAGAACCCCACTCCATGGTCGGTTCGGGCGCCATAAGGGTGGATGGCCTGCGGGACAGTGCGCAGATCGGGCCACGGCCCTCGGCGGGCAGGTCGGGACTGCTGCTCGGCATGCGCCGCCGGGTCGCCGCGTTCGACGGAGCGTTGTTGCTGGAGCGAGTGGGCCGCGACAACACCGCCATCGCCAGGACCCTCGTCCATCGCAGCGTGCGAGAACGATCACCGTGACCGGGCCCATGGGCGGAGTGCGCCACGTTCTGTCAGCTGATCAGCGGTAGCGCAGCGAAGGTGTGGTCCTGCCAGAGGCGTCGGGAGGTTTCCTCCGGGTAGGCGGTGACCTGCGGGTTCGCGTCAAGGACCTGGACCGGTCGCCGTTCGGTGTCGTACGAGGGCCAGCCCGGGTCGCCGGTCGTGGCGAACGCCGTCCAGGCCGTACGGAAGCGGGACGACAGCGCCTCGGCCTCCGGCGCGGGTGCGGCGCCGGCGAACAGCAGCAGGCCGAGATCGGCCTCGAACGTGCCGAACAGCAGCGGTACGTCGAGGCCGTGGCAGGAGCCCAGGACGCCGCCGTTGCCCGGGGCCGGCCAGGTCAGCTCGTACACGTGGGCGCGACCGCCCCCGGCGAGCTGGGCCTCGGCGAGGTGCAGCGAGGGCATGCTGAACAGCCAGTCGGTGTGGACCCGTTCGTACAGCTCGCCGGGCGAGGCGTCCGGGTAGGCGGTGCGGTAGGACCGTTCGCCGTCCGCCCCAGGACCGAACGTGCGCAGTGCCGACGCCGCTTCCTCGTCGGTGATCTTCCCGAGCCGCCCGCCGAGGGCGAGGAACAGCCTGAACTCGTCCCTGTTGTGACCGACGATCAGCTCCACGTCCCGTGCCGCGCCGACTGTCAGCGCCTGCCAGGGAGTTGTCGGAAGGACGTCGCCGTCGACGACGGGGGAGAAGGGGGTCAGCGTGTGGACGACCTGCCCCCACTTTTCCTCGTACTGGTGCATCTTCGTGCTCAACGCCCCGCCCGCGGCGGGCAGTCGGCGTGGATCCACGGTGGACAGATCGGCGACCGTCGGTCGCAGACCCGCCTCGGCGGCGATGGCGGCCGCGATGTCCCGGGCCAGCTCGTCCGAGAAGTACGTGCCCGGCACGCTCTGCGCGATGGCCCGCCGGAACAGTCCCGCCGCGCTCGGCATGGTGAGCAGCGAGGCGACCGAGCCGGCTCCGGCGGACTCGCCGAAGACGGTGACCTGACCGGGGTCGCCGCCGAACGCCGTGATGTTCTCCCGTACCCATTCCAGGCCGGCGACCTGATCGAGCAGGCCACGGTTGGCGGGGGCCCCGTCGATGCTGGTGAATCCCTCGATGCCTACCCGGTAGTTGAGAGTGACCACGACCACGTCGCCATCGAGGGCGATACGCCGGGCGTCGTAGCCGGGGCTGCCGGAATGGCCGAGTTTGTAGGCGCCGCCGTAGATCCACACCATCACCGGGCGGTGGGCGGCCGGGTCCGGGTCGGGGGTCCAGACGTTGACCGTCAACCAGTCGTCGCCCGTTGGTGCGTCCAGCAAGAGGGCGCGGCCCTGGATTCCCGCCTCCTGCGGGGGCGGCGGGCCGAAGGTGAACGCGTCGCGTGTTCCGTCCCAGGCGCGCAGGGGGCGCGGCGCCTGGAACCGCGCGTCCCCCACCGGTGGTTCGGCGAACGGGATGCCGCGGAAGACGGCCAGGCCGCCCTCCCGGCGCCCGCGTACGGCGCCGGCGGCAGTACGCACCACAGGCTGGACGGAACTGCTTGTCGACTCGCGTGATGTGCCTGTCGTCATCGATGACTCCCCAGTGGTCGCCGGTGGAACGGGCGGAACGGTGCGGGTGAGGCTGGTTGTTGCGGCCCGACACGTTGCTGACGCCCATGTGCGGATCGGTGCCCCGCAGCTTTTCAGCCCTCAGGAGGGGCGCGCACAAACAGGGTTGGTGGCCGGGGATGCCTAGCTGTGTGATGTCTCGGCCACGTCGACCACTTCGGAGCCTTCGCGACGCATCCGCTCAACGCCCCAGGCGCCGAGCGGCCCGAGCGCCTCATTGAGCGTGCGCCCGTGCTCGGTAAGGGAGTACTCCACCCGGGGCGGCACCTCGGCATATACCTGCCGGTGCACAAGTCCGTTTTCCTCCAGCTCGCGCAGATGCTGCGTCAGCATCTTCTCGCTCACTCCCGGCATACCGCGACGGAGCTCAGCGAAGCGGCGTACGCCATGGGTGTCGAGTTCCCAGAGGATGAGTCCCTTCCACTTGCCGCTCACCACGTCGAGCGCGGCGTCGATGCCACAGATGTAAGGCCCGCGTCTCGGCGCCCTGGCCATCACTGAACCCCTTACTAAAAGGTAAGTACCGCAGAAAATAGTGGGTACTTCCAAGAATAGTGGCGCTCTCCGAGCATGGAGAGGTGAACGAACAACAGCACGACACCACAAGGCAGGACAGCGCAGTCACCGTGATCGGGCTCGGCCCGATGGGCCAGGCGATGACCCGCACCCTCCTCGCCGCCGGCCACCCGGTCACCGTCTGGAACCGCACCGCCGGCCGGGCCGACGGCGTCGTCGCCGACGGAGCAACGCTCGCGGCGACACCTGGCGAGGCGGTCGAAGCGAGTGACCTCGTGATCCTCAGCCTCACCGACTACCAGGCGATGTACGACATCCTCGACAGCGCCACCGCATCACTCGCCGGCCGGACACTGGTCAACCTGAGCTCCGACACCCCCGACCGCACACGCAAGGCAGCAGCCTGGGCAGCGGGCCACGACGCCGCATTCCTCAGCGGTGGTGTCATGGTCCCGGCGCCGATGGTCGGTTCGGAGGCGGCCCATGTCTACTACAGCGGCCCCGACGAGGTGATCGAGAACCACCGGGCGGCATTGGCACTGTTCGGCACGCCGAGGCATCTCGGCGAGGATCCGGGTCTCGCCCAGATGATGTACCAAGCCCAACTCGCGGTGTTCCTCACCACCCTGTCGGGACTGATGCACGCCACCGCGATGCTGGGTACCGCAGGAATGAAAGCGAAAGAAGTGCTGCCGGAGTTGCTCTCCTTCGCCGACTCGATCGGCGACATCCTGAGGGCCGGTGAAGAGAACCCTGGTGCCGCGCTTGATGCCGGTGAGCATCCCGGCGACCTCAGCACGGTCAACATGATGGGCGCGACGTCCGACCACATCGTCGAGACCAGCACGTCACTCGGCCTCGACCTCGCGCTCCCCCTGGCCGTGCAGGCCCACTACCGGCGCGCGACCGAGAACGGACACGGCAGCGACAACTGGACCCGCATCATCGACGGCATCCGAGAGCCGCGCTGACCGAACGCGGACCTGACAAGGCGCGCCAGGTCAGGTCAAGGTACGGCAGGCCCGGTGATGAGACGGCCCTTGGTGTCGTACGGCCAGACGTTGGGGGTGCAGCCGTGCATGCCCTTGATCTGCTGCATCATCGCAGGCGCGGGCTTGCCCGCGCCGGGGCAGGTCACGTGGCCGTGGCCGAGGAAGTGGCCGACCTCGTGGTTGATGATCAGCGCCCGGTAGGCGTCCACGTCGTCGGCGTACACCGGAGTCGCCAGCAGCCAGCGTTTGAGGTTGACCACGACGTCCTTGCCCACGCTGCAGTTGACCTCGCCGCCGGTGTCCAGCCCGTATCTTCCGCAGATCTTGTCCACGGTTGCCGGCGTGGCGAGCCGTACGACGAAGTCGGGCGTACCACCCGAGACGCGCCGGAACGAGGACTCGCCGTCGGCGGTCCAGCCGCGCGGGTCGGCGAGTATGCCCTCCACCTGCCCGGCGACGTCGGCGGCCGACTGCGTGAGGCCGTCCTCGACGACGACCTCGTAGCGCAGTAGTCGGCTGCCCTGCCCGACGGTCTTGCTCCCGCCTGTGGCGGTGGTGAACGTGCCGGGGCCCGAGGGCGGGATGGAGACCGTGGAGGAGGCAGAAGAAGAGGGGCCCGGAGACGGGTCGTCCGTTCCGCTGGGATTGACGTCGTCCTTCTCGCTGTCCTCGGCGCCGGTCGTCGTGACGCTCGGCTTCGCGGACCGGTCCGGTGCTTGTTGGGAGGGCGGTGTGGCGGCCGCGGCGGGTCCGTCGTCGCCTTCGGAGGTGCCGGCCGGTGTCCAGTGCACGGCCAGGGCGGTGGCGGTGGCGAACACGGCGAGCGCGGTCAGGCCTCCCGGCAGCAGCCAACTCCTCTTCCGGCCATGCCCGTTGGCGTGCGCGGGGCCTCTACGACGACGATGGGAACGCGAGGTCGAAGGCGTAGCACGGTCGTGGGTCGTGGTCATGGCCGTCAAGGCTGTGGGCGCGATGTGATGGGATCTGGCCCGCGGGATAACGAAACAATATCGGCCAGGTCTCGGCCGGGCTATGTGATCGTCCCGTAACAGTTCCCCGGTCGGACGTCGTCCCCGCCTCAAGTCCTCTGAGTCGTACGGATACTGAGCGCATGCCACGTGTCCTGCTGATCGAAGACGACCGCGCCGTGCGGGAAGGTGTGCTGCTCGCGCTGCGCCGTCAGGGGCACGACGTCAGCACCGCCGGGACCGGCGAGGACGGACTGGCCAGACTGCGGTCCTTCCGGCCGGACGTCGTCGTGCTCGATCTGATGCTGCCCGGCCTGAGCGGGCTCGACGTGTGCCGCCGGATCCGTACCGAGGACCAGGTGCCGATCATCATGGCGACCGCCCGGGGTGACGACACGGACATCGTGGTCGGGCTCGAAGCCGGAGCGGACGACTACGTCGTGAAGCCGGTGCAGGCACGCGTGCTGGAGGCCCGGATCCGTGCGGTCCTGCGCCGGGTGGGCGGCGCGTTCGCGGACGGCGGGATACCGAAGATAGAAACCCATGGCGAAAGGGGCGAACTGGCCATAGACCGGGCCGGGTTGACCGTCACCCGGCAGGGCGAGCCGGTCTCCCTCGCCCCGTCCGAACTTCGGTTACTGCTGACACTCTCGGCCTCGCCCGGCCAGGTGTTCACCCGTCAGCAGCTGCTGGAGGCGGTCTGGGAACACAGCTACCACGGTGACTCACGGCTGGTGGACGCCTGCGTCAAGCGGCTGCGCACCAAGATGGGCGAGCCGGCGGGGCAGCCGCGCTACATCCAGACCGTGCGCGGCTTCGGCTACCGGTTCCAGTCCCGGTGAACGTGAACCTGGCGTGTGGCCGCACGGACGAACGGGTGATCCGGTGAAGCTGCCATTGCGCGGCCTGCGCGGCCGCCTGCTCGTGGCGTTCGTGCTCGTCGCCGGCGTCGCCACCCTGACCACGGGTGCCCTGACCTTCCGGGAAGCCCGCACCGGGGTGCTCCAACAGAGTCAGGACGCCGTGATCAAACGCCTCCGGTATCACGTCAATGTCCTTGCGGAGGGCATGAGTTACCCCCCGAGCCGGGCCGAGCTGGAGTGGGTCGCCTCGGAGGTTGCCCGCGCCGAGCCGGCGCAGAACTGGCGCGTGCTGGCCACCTATGGCGAATTGCGCGGCACCTCCACGCCGCAGGACAGATTCACCGAGCTGAAGCCCGCCATGCGGACAGCCGTGGCATCCCGCCGGGCCGCGGTCTTCCAGCGGGTGTCGACGGACGGTCGCTCCTCGCTCGTCGTCGGCCTGCCGGTCACCTTCAAAACCCCCAGTGAGCACCCGGCGTCCGGCGTCGCGGTCTTCCTGACGGTGCCGCAGACCGGCGAACAGGGGTACGTCGACGCCCTGGTCACCGCCATCGTCCGCGCCGTCGTGCCCGCGCTGGTCCTGGCCGTGCTGCTCGCTCTGCTGGCCGCCCGGGGCGTGCTGCGCCCGGTACGGGAGCTGCGCCGCGCCACCCGGAGGATCGCCGAGGGGCACCTTGACACCCGGCTGGCGGTCAATGGCTCCGACGAACTCGCCGATCTGTCGCACACGTTCAACGAGACCGCCGCGGCGCTGGAGGAGTCCGTGGCCGAACTGCGCCGCATGGAAGCCCGCGCCCGCCGCTTCGTCGCGGACGTGTCGCACGAGCTGCGCACTCCGCTGGCCGCGATGTCGGCGGTCACCGACATCCTCGACGAGGACGCGGCGGGCCTGGCCCCGGACACCGCCACGGCCGTACGGCTCATCAGCGGGGAGACCGTGAAGCTGGCCCGCCTGGTGGACGACCTGATGGAGATCTCCCGCTTCGACGCGGGCGCGGCCGGCCTCCAACTCGACGACCTCGACCTCGCCGAGTCCCTTCGCCGTACCCTCGCCTCCCGCGCTTGGCTGGACACGGTGGACACCCGGCTTCCCCTGGCCGGCGAGCTGCGCGGCCGGGTCGACCCGCGCCGCCTCGACGTGGTTGTCGCGAACCTGGTCGGCAACGCACTCAGGCACGGGGCACGGCCCGTACAACTGCGCCTGTACGCGAGGGAGATGGCGCATGCGGACGAATCAGGGTGGGCGGTCATCGAGGTGCTGGACAGCGGGCCGGGTATTCCCCCCGATGTCCTGCCGCACGTCTTCGACCGCTTCTACAAGTCGGACACCGCCCGGACCAGAACGGAGGGCAGCGGCCTCGGACTCTCGATCACGGCCGAGAACGTCCGTCTGCACGGCGGGACGGTCCGGGCGGCGAACCGGGCGGAGGGCGGTGCCGTGTTCACCGTCGAGATCCCCCTGCAACGACCTGCGCACGGGCCTTTGCAACGGCCTCTCGGGCAGCCTCGGGAACAGCCCCGAGAACAGGAGGAGTCATGAGACCTCGACTCCGGGTTCTCCGGCCCGCGCTGCTGTTAACGACCGCCCTTCTGCTCTCCTCCTGCGGTATCCCAGAGACCGGTGTGGTCGAGGCCGGAGAACCCGCCACCGGCATCCGGCCGGTCCAGGTCCTCTACTTCGTCAGCGCGGGCAAGCCGTTCGCCGTCCACCGCCAGACCTCCGGCCGGGTCGGTATCGAGACGGCCGTGGAGATGCTGTTCGGGGGCCCGGACGTCCTGGAACGCAGCCGTGGCATGACCACCGAGCTGCCGTCGCTGACGGGCGCTCCAACGGTCCGGACGGACGGCGGGGAGGTGTCCATCGAACTGCCCTGGGGCACCGGGCCACTGACCGGAACAGCCATCACCCAACTGACCTGCACAGCCGCCGAGGCCGACCTCGACCCCGCCTCCGTCACTGGCACGGCGATGACAAAGGTGACCATCACGGTCCCCGACGCCTGGTCCGCCGAAGGCTCCAGCGAGACGTGCCCATCCGCAGCGGGCGCCGGCTCACGGCCCAACCCCTCGCCGACGTCCAGTGGGGCGGTGCGGAATCCCGATCCCGCTATGTGGCAGCGTGGACGTGTGCCCCGTGGATCAACCCCCGAGATCCGCGGGAGCGGCACTGTGCGCAACCGCTACGGGGCCGCGCGCAAGACGACGTAGAGGAGAGCCCATGTCCAAGCCGCCGCTTCCCGAGGCCGCGGTCGCCATGCTGGGCAAGCCCAACCAGGCGGTCATCACCACTCTGCGGTCCGACGGGCAGCCGGTGTCCACGGCCACCTGGTACCTCTGGGACGACGGGCGGGTGCTGGTCAACATGGACGAGGGCCGCAAGCGGCTCGACCACCTGCGCAACGACCCCCGCGTCACGCTGACGGTGCTCGACGAGGCCGACTGGTACACCCACGTGACGCTGGTCGGACGCGTCGTCGAGATGCGCGACGACGAGGGGCTGGCCGACATCGACCGGCTGTCCCGGCAGTACCTCGGCCAGCCGTACGCGCAGCGGGACCGGCGCCGCATCAGCGCGTGGATCGAGGTCGACCGCTGGCACGGCTGGGGCGGCTTCCGGGACAGCGGCCAGACGTCCGGTTAGACGGGCACCACCTGCCGGGCACCGGCGACAACTTCGTCTCCGACGAGGTCGTCGTGGCCGCCCCGAGCACCGCCTACGAGAAGTCGTGACGTCCCCGGCCGTACAACCGCGACCTCCGCGGATCGGCAGCAACCACCGCACCGCGTGGATCACAAAAGTTCCACCGCACCGTATGGATCAGGAAGTTGATGACATGACCGACAAGCTCACCGTGAGTGTCCTGGGCACCGGAATCATGGGGGCCGCGATGGCCCGCAACCTCGCCCGCGCCGGGCACACCGTCCGCGCCTGGAACCGCAGCCGGGACAAGGCCGAGCCGCTGGCCGCAGACGGCGTGCACATCGTCGGTACTCCCGCCGAGGCGGTGGAGGGCGCCGACGTCGTCCTCACCATCCTGTACGACGGCCCCGCCGCACTGGACGTGATGCGGCAGGCCGCGCCCGCACTGCGCCCCGGCACCGCCTGGGTGCAGTCGACGACCGCCGGGATCGAGGCCATCGGAGAGCTGGCCGACTTCGCCCGCGAGAACGGGCTGGTCTTCTTCGACGCCCCGGTGCTCGGGACCCGGCAGCCCGCGGAGGCCGGACAGTTGCTCGTCCTGGCCGCGGGCCCGAGTCAGGGCCGGGACGTCGTGACGCCCGTGTTCGACGCGGTCGGCGCCCGCACGGTGTGGACCGGCGAGGACGGTGCGGCGGGCAGTGCCACCCGGCTCAAGCTCGTCGCCAACAGCTGGGTCATCGCGGCCAACAACGCGGCCGGCGAGATCCTGGCCCTGGCCAAGGCCCTCGGCGTGGACCCGCAGAGTTTCTTCGACGCCATCGCGGGCGGGCCGCTCGACATGGGCTATCTGCGCACGAAGGCCGGGCTCATCCTGGACGGCCGACTGACCCCGGCCGCCTTCGCCGTCTCCACCGCGGCCAAGGACGCCCGGCTGATCGTCGAAGCCGGCGAGCAGAATGGTGTCCGCCTCGACCTCGCTGCCGCCGGCGCCGAACGCCTCGCCCGCGCCGCAGCACAGGGACACGCCGACGAGGACATGGCAGCCGCCTACTTCGCGAGCTTCGACGAGGGGCGTGAGTCCTGACCTCGGAAGGCGACAACTGGTGAGCGGGCGGCCTTCTCGGCACGAGTGCGGTCGATCGACCTGCTCCTCGAACCGGTCGCCGCCCGTCGCTCAACCCAGCTTCTTGAGCAGTTCGGCGGCGAGCGGGGCGGCGGACGCCGGGTTCTGGCCGGTGACCAGATTGCGGTCGACGACCACGTGCGGGGCCCACGGTTCGCCCTCCTGGAAGTCGACGCCCGCCTCGACGAGACGGTCCTGGAGCAGCCACTTGGCCTTGTCGGCGAAACCGGCCTGCGTCTCTTCGACGTTGGTGAAGCCGGTGATCCGGTAGCCCGCGAACGGGTTGGCGCCGTCCGGGCCGGTGGCGGCGAGCAGCGCCGCCGGTGCGTGGCACACCACACCGAGCGGTTTGCCCGACTCCAGCGCGCGGGTGAGCAGCCGCCCGGACTCTTCGTCGACCGCGAGGTCCTCCATCGGACCGTGACCGCCCGGGTAGACGACCGCGGCGTAGCCGTCCAGGTCCACTTCCTCCAGCTTGACGGGCTTCTGCAGCTCGTCGAACGACGCGAGGGCCGCCACGACCTTGTCGGAGCCCTCCTGCCCGCCGTTGAACTCGGGCGCGAGGCTTCCCTGGTCCACTGTCGGCACGACACCGCGCGGCGTGGCGACGACGACCTCATGACCCGCGGCCTTGAACGCCTCGTACGGGGCGACGAACTCCTCGGCCCAGAAGCCGGTCGGGTGCTGGGTGCCGTCGGCGAGCGTCCAGTGGTCGACGCCGGTCAGTACGAACAGGATCTTCGACATGGTGCGTATCTCCGGGGGGTGCGGGCCCTGACGGGCATGGGCAGTGAATGGGGTCTGCTTCACCCCGCATGCCCTGACACTCGGTGTTCACCTCGTCAGGGCGGCGACGTTCTCGACGCTATGCCGCTCGGAGACAAGGGGCCATTGGGAAACCGTGGTCTGTCACCGGACATCCAATGGCCCGGCCTGGTGCCGCACCGCGGCGCGCTGCTCCAGAATGCGCAGGGCACGTTCGGCCCACCTGATGTTCTCCTCCTCGAAGGAGCGTCCCCGCATCAGCGTGAGATACGGGCCGACGCGCTCGCTCCGCACCAGGAACTCCTCCTCGTCACGCCCGTCGAGGAGCCGGTCGCGCAGGCGCTCGTAGCGGGCCAGTTTGGCGCGCGCCCACTCCAGCCGTTCGGCGATGGCCGCCCGTACGGCCGCCTCGTCCCCAGTGTCGACGGCCTGGACCTTGACCAGCAGCTCGTCGCGGATGGCCGTGGGTTTCGGGAGCTCGGCGGTGAAGTCGCGCAGGGCGCCGAGGCCCGCCTCGGTGAGGGAGAAGACCCGCTTGTTCGGGCGCCGCTCCTGCCGTACGAGCCGGGCCTCGATGAGCCCCTCCGACTCCATACGGTCGAGCTCGCGGTACAGCTGCTGCGGGGTCGCCATCCAGAAGTTGGCCACCGATCCGTCGAATCCCTTGGCCAGGTCGTACCCCGACGCCTCGCCCTCCAGAAGTGCGGCCAGAACCGCGTTGCGCAGTGCCATACCCCAAGGCTAGACGCCACTCACTCCCGCGACTAATCTGTTCCGCACCTAATCAATTAGTTGAGTATGACTCTCAATGATTCTTCGTGGCTCTTCGAGTATGAGAGGCGGGCGTGATGAACCCCTTCCGTAAGGCCGTAGAGGCGGGCGACCTCACCGCGATCGAGGATCTGCTCGCTGACGACATCGTGTTCACCAGCCCCGTCGTCTTCAAGCCCTACCCGGGCAAGGCGATCACCGCGGCCATCCTGCGTGCCGTCACCCGCGTGTTCACCGACTTCCGCTACGTCCGCGAGATCGCCGATGCCGGCGGCCGTGACCACGCGCTGGTCTTCAAGGCGACGGTGGGCGGCAAGGAGATCGAGGGCTGCGACTTCCTGCACTTCGACGACGACGGCAGGATCGACGAGTTGACGGTCATGGTCCGTCCGCTGTCGGCGGCCCACGCGCTCGCCGAGGCGATGGGGGCACAGTTCGAGCGGATCGCGCAGGAGGCGGCGGACGCGTGACCGGGGCCCCTCGCCCCTCCTGGGTTTGACACGGTTCCCTTCGGCTACCCGCGTGTTGTGACAACGACGACATCCCAACAGGAGCTCTTCCGATTCCTGGAGGACCGCTTCGCCTGCGCCCAGGCCTGCACCGAATGCGCCCGTACGTGCGCGCTGCGCGCGAGCTCCGTGGATCCGGGCGGGCCGAAGGAACAACAAGTCATGCGACGCGAAGGCATCCTGTGCGCGGAGGTGTGCGACGCGACCTGCCGCGTACTGTCCGAGCAACTCCATCAGGACGAGGCCGGCATCCGGGTCCAGGTGGAGTGGTGCCGCGCGGTCTGCCTGGAGAGCGCACAGGTCTTCGACGAGTACGCCGGGGCCGAGGATGCGGCGAAAGCCAGCCGTGAATGCGCCCAGGTGTGCGTGGAGTTCATCGCCACGCTGAGCTGAGCGCCGCGCAGATCCGAGGCCCGACCCGTGTGAAGCCGTCACCGGCATTCCCAATTTCTGCAACGCGTTCTACCGTGTGCGCCGTCAAGCCCGGGAGAACCAGCTCGGTCAGTGGGAGCCAGGAGGCGCCGTGCATCTCGAATACACGCCAGAGCAGCAGCGGTTGCGCACCGAACTGCGCGGCTACTTCGCCGAGTTGGTGCCCGACCACGCCTACGCCCGATATGCCGACCCGGCCGCGCAGAAGCGCTTCTACCGCGAGACCATCCGCCGCCTCGGCACGGACGGCTGGCTGGGTGTGGGCTGGCCCAAGGAGTACGGCGGGCGCGGGCTGAGCCCGATGGAGCAGTTCATCTTCTTCGACGAGGCTGCCCAGGCGGTCGTCCCCCTGCCGCTGATGGCCCTGAACACGGTAGGCCCGACGATCATGCAGTTCGGCACGGAGGAGCAGAAGAGGTACTTCCTGCCCAGGATCCTGTCCGGCGAGATCGACTTCGCGATCGGCTACAGCGAGCCGGACGCCGGCACGGACCTGGCTGCCCTGAAGACGAAGGCCGTCAGGGACGGCGACGACTACATCGTCAACGGGCAGAAGATCTGGACGACGAACGGCGACACCGCGGACTGGGTCTGGCTCGCCGTCCGCACCGACCCAACCGCCCCGCCGCACAAGGGCATCACGATGCTCCTGGTCCCGACCTCGGACCCCGGCTACTCCTGCACCCTCATCAACACCCTGGCCTCGCACGACACCACCGCGAGCTACTACGAGAACATCCGCGTCCCCGTCTCGCGCCGGGTCGGCGAGGAGAACAAGGGCTGGCGACTGATCACCAATCAGCTCAACCACGAGCGCGTCACCCTCGCCGCGCACGGCACCATGGCGATCCGCGCCCTGCACGACGTCCAGCACTGGGCGATGGAGACCAAGCTCGCCGACGGCCGCCGCGTCATCGACCTGCCTTGGGTGCGCCGCCGCCTCGCACAGACCCACACCAGGCTGGACGCCATGAAACTCCTCAACTGGCAGATGGTGAACGCCGTCCAGCACGGCACCCTCACCCCGCAGGACGCCTCCGCCGTCAAGGTGTACGGCTCCGAGGCCCGCCGGGACGCCTACGCCTGGCTGATGGAAATCGTCGCCGCCCCCGCCGTCCTCAAGGAGGGCTCCGCGGGCGCGGTCCTCCACGGCGAACTCGAACGCGGCTACCGGTCAGCGGTGATCTTCACCTTCGGCGGCGGCAACAACGAGATCCAGCGGGAGATCATCTCGTGGATCGGTCTGGGGATGCCACGGGTGCGGCGTTAGCCGGCTGTGCTGTATCGACTCATCCGACCCGGCCGCCTCCAGGCGCGCGCTGACGCGGTACAGCCCCTGAGGCGGATACGAGGTCTGGATCAGCGCCATCACATATGACGAAAGTCTGACGGATCGTCGGAGCCCCTGGTGCCGATCCGGCTGCGGGTGATCGACTCGGCATATGCGAGACGACGACCCCGACACTCACGGAAGTCTGTTGGCCGCCGTCTGGTCAGGCGTTCTCACGGCCGGGCTCGCACCGTGGATTTCCAGGACGATATACGTGCAGTATTTTGTCTGTCGTTAAATGTAGGAGCAGTTATGTTGATTATTGTGGTTGGAATCGTCTTCGTGGCGGTCGGAGTCCTGTGGTTCCTTCAGGGCATCAATGTCGCGACCGGATCGGGAATGTCCGGAGAGAGTCAGTACGCGGTACTGGGTGCCATATTGGCGCTGGGGGGTGCCTGCATGGTGTATTTCGCCTGGCGCCGCCGCAGTCGACGGAGCCGTCTTTCTGACTGAGCCCTGATCCGGATAAATCCTCGTGGATCGCTTTGGAGCTCCGGGCACAGGAGAGAGACCCGTCGCGGCCGTCAGGCCCGAACTGCCGGCAGCGTGACCTCGAAGCGGCAGCCGCCCGCCACATTGCGTACGGCTGCATGTCCTTGGTGTGCCTCGACGATGCCGCGGACGATGGCGAGGCCAAGGCCCGCCCCGGCGGGGGGTGTGCGGGCGTGGGTTCCGCGCCAGCCCGTCTCGAAGACGCGCGACAGATCCTCCTCGGGGATGCCCCCGCAGCCGTCGGTCACGGACACGACGACGCCCTGCGGGGAGCGTTCGACGGCTACGGCGATGGTGCCGTCGACAGGGGTGCGATGGATCGCGTTGGTCAGCAGGTTGCCCAGGACGCGGCTCATCTCCTTGCTGTCGACCTCGATCGGGATCGGCTCGATCCCCTCGCCGATGAGGCGGACGCCGTGTTCGCGAGCGATCGGGTCGGCCCCTGCGAGGGCGTCGCCGACCAAGTCGTACACGGAGATCCGGGACAAGGTCAGGGCGAGGGCGCCGGCGTGGATGCGGGAGAGCTCGAAGAGGTCGCCGACCATGGAGTTCATACGCTCGACCTCGGCACGGATCTGGCGCAGATAGCGGTCCGGGTCGGCGGCCACGCCGTCCTCGAGGGCCTCGGACATGGCGCGCAGTCCGGCGAGCGGGGTGCGCAGGTCGTGCGAGATCCAGGCGACGAGTTCGCGCCGGGATTTCTCCAGGGCGCGTTCGCGCTCGCGGGACAGGGCCAGTTTGGCGCTGGTGGACTCCAGCTCACGGCTCAGTGCCGCGAGTTCGGCGGTCGCGGCATGGGGCGGTGCGGCGAAGGTGCCGCCGTCGCCGAATGATCGGGTCGCCTCGGTCAGGGCGTTGCTGCGGGCGACGATCCAGCGTCCGAGCAGCAGTGCGGTGGCGAGCGAGATGCCGGCGGCCATGGTGAAAACGATGGCGACCACGCTCAGGTCGTGCGGCGACAGGAACATCCTCCGGGCCACGGTGAGGGTGCCCGCGAACATGGTGAGGATGGCGACCGCTGCGACGGTGGTCAGGGCCACTGTGAGCGAGCGATGCCGGAGCAGTCGCAGGACCAGGGCGCCGAGCAGACCGGCGGTCCCAGCGCCCAGGAAGGCGAAGAAGGCGATGGGGAGGATGTGCTGCATGTTCGTCGGTCAGCCTTCGGATCCGTTGGGGTGGGCGGGGAGACGCTGCGCCGAAGGCCCCGCGGCCTGGTTGCCGTCGGGTACGTCGAAGCGGTAGCCCACGCCCCACACCGTCTGGATCAGCCGGGGGCCCGCCGGGTCGTCCTCGACCTTGCCGCGCAGGCGCCGGATGTGCACCGTGACCGTCGACAGGTCGCCGAACTCCCAGCCCCACACCTCGTGCATCAGCTCCTCGCGGGTGAACACCTGCCCGGAGTGGCGCAGGAAAAAGGCCAGCAGATCGAACTCCCGGTTGGTCAGGGTGAGTTCAACGCCATCCTTGCTGGCGCGGCGGGCAGCCGCGTCGAGTGCGAGTCCGGCCACCCGAAGCGGAACTGCGGGCCTGCCGGGTGCCGAGGCGGCGGTGCGGCGCAGCACGGACTCGACGCGCAGGACGAGTTCGCGGGGGCTGAACGGCTTGGTGACGTAGTCGTCGGCCCCTATCTCAAGCCCCAGGATGCGGTCGTCCTCATCACCGCGGGCGGTGAGCATGACCACCGGCACCGGCCCCGTGGCGCGCAGCCTGCGGCAGACCTCCAGGCCATCCATGCCGGGCAGCATCAGGTCGAGGACCACCAGGTCGGGCCAGTGACGCGCGGCACACTCCAGGGCCGAGGGGCCGTCCTCGGCGCGGTCCACGGTGTAACCGGCGCGGTCGAGATAACCCGTGACGACCTCGGCGACGGTGAGGTCGTCGTCCACGACGAGGACACGGAGGGCGTCGGTCGGCGCGGCATCAGGTTTCTGCATGCCACCAGCCTCGCACCACGCGCGTGCGACCGTTCCGCTCGATCCCGGCCGCTCGGTCGATGTCCGCGTTTCGTAAGAACCGAGAGACCTTTATCTGCCTTTTTGGGGCGAGTGGGGTGATTCATGCCTCTTCAGTGCGGGTGGCCCCCGCCCAGGGCGATGTCGTACTGCCCTGCCCTGCCCTACCTCGACGAGGCAAGGCAAGGCAAGGCAAGGCAGGGCGGGGCGGGGCGGGGCGGGGCAGCGTCTACTCGGCCTAGAAAGCCGCGCCGCTCAGTGCGGTGGTGAACGCCATCGGGTCCCAGTACTCGCGGTACTTGACGATGAGGCCGTCCTTGAATGTCACGAAGGTGGCGTAACTCATCTCGTAGGCGTTCCCGTTGGTCAGGACGCGACCGGTGACACTCCAGTCCGCGACGGCCACGTTCGGGTCGTCGGTCGAGTAGATGCGCAGTGATGTGATCCGGTGCACGTCGATGAGGTCGGGGTAGCCGCGCAGGTACTCGTAGGTGGCGGTCCTACCCTCAAGTCGGGCGGGGCTGCCCGCGGGGGCGAAGGGGAACTCGAGGACGACATTCTCGTCGCACAGGTCCGCCCAGCCCTTCATGTCCTTGGCGAGGAAGGTGTCCAGGCTGCGCTGGAGCAGATCCGCGGCGGTGAGTGTTTCGCTCATTGTTCGTTCCAACCAATCGTGAATCGGAGCACTGGTGGGGTGGGTGGTGCAAGGCCGGGACCCTTGGGGATCAAGAGGTCTCTGCCATGTGAGGTCATGGGAGCCACCTCCACCTGGGCTGATTCGCCGGAGGGGGAGCCTCCGCCCGAATCTGTGGCTAGACACATAATTACGTGTCTAGCCACAGAAAGTCAATGGGGATCGAGCTGGGGGTTCGTAGGGGATGATCTCTCCGTGGCAGCCGGAGACCCGCGGGGGCCGATGGGCAACGCTCCGCGGCGATTACAGTATTCCCAGTCCAGGTCGCACCCGGGGCGCTGAGTTCCGTCCGTATCAGTGGTCAGACGCGTACACCTGGCCCGCAAATCCCGAGGAGCGCCATGCCAGCCGCGAAGCCTGACCCGGTGATGCCTCGACCGAGTCTCGTCGACTGCGCCCCGGTCAGCTTCGGGCTCTTCGCCCTCTCCCGTGAACTGCACGGTTACGGCGCTGAGCTCCTGCTGAAGCTTGGCCTGCACCCCGGCCAGGAACTCATCCTCATGCAGCTCTTCGACAGGGACGGCCAGACGCAGGCTGAGATCCAGCAAGCGGTGGGGCTCGACCACTCCACGGTCTCGCGATCGATCCGCCGTATGGAAGACGCCGGGCTCCTCACCCGAGCACCCGCACAGCATGACCGCCGAGCCGTCATCGTCTCCCTCGCCGACAACGGTGAGGCGTTCCGCCGGCCGCTCGCCGAGCTGTGGGCCAGCCTCGACCGGCTCGCTACCGACACCCTGAGCAGGACCGAGGGTGCCGGCTTCCTCGCCACGGTCGCGGAACTCGAACGCACCTACGCCGCCGCGCGTCGCGGCTGACCACGGTGCGGGAACGTTCCTCGGCAGCGCCAAAGCTGACGCCGCTGCCGGTCCACTGATGGTGTCGCCAACTCATGTCGGCGGCGTGCAGCTCTAGCGGACGAGACCCTCGGACACGTCCCACAGCCGGGCCGCGTTCTCCGGATCCACGGCGTACGGCGCGACACCGGCGACGGCACCGGCTCGTTCGGTGACCGGTTCGGCCTGTGCACAGTCCTCGAAGTAGCGGCCGGTGATGCCCTCAACCGTTGGTGAGGCGGCCAACAGCACCGAGGTCGAGGCGCCCTGCTCCACGGTCTTCTGCGGCGGCAGCGCGAGTTCGCCCGAGGCGATGAAGTCGGCGACCTGCTGAAGGTCCATGTGCCGGGCCAGGGACGTGTCCGCGATGTTTCCCGGCATCAGAGCGTTGGCGGTGATGCCGTCGTCGGCCCAGCGCTCGGCGGCACCGACGGCGAACAGGGCGTTGGCGGTCTTCGACTGCCCGTAGGAGGTCCAGGGGTCGTAGGGGCGGAAGCGGTAGTCCAGGTCGTCGAAGACGACCGGCGAGAAGAGGTGGCCGATGGAACTCACCGAGACGATCCGTGCGCCGTCCGCCGCCGCGAGTGCTGGGTGGAGGCCCGTGGCGAGGGCGAAGTGGCCCAGGTGGTTGACGCCGAACTGCCATTCCCGGCCTTCAGGCGTGCGAGTGAGTTCCGGCGTGGCCATCACTCCCGCATTGTTGACGAGGATGTGCAACGGTCCCTGCCAGGCGGCCACGAACGCCGCGACCGTCGACCGGTCGGCCAGGTCGAGCCGACCCACCGTCAACTGTCTGGATTTGGGCGGCAGTTCTGCCTCCAGGCGCGCCACCACGCGGGCGCCCGCGTCGGTGTCCCGCACGGCCAGGGTGACATCGGCGCCCGCCGCTGCGAGCGTCCGGGCCGTCTCCACCCCGATGCCGGAACTGGCTCCGGTCACCACGGCTCGGCGGCCGTGCAGGTCGGCGCCGTCGATTGCCTCGGCGGCAGTTGTGCTTGCCCCGAACTTGTTGGGCGTCTGAGGTACGGACATGAGGTGAACCTCCTGAATGTGAGCAACTTGGGAAATGCGAGGGCCGTAAGGTGTTCGGCTCAGTTGCCGATCGCGTCGCGGTGCCTCGGTGATGGGAGTTGGTCGCAAGGGCGGCCGGGTCGTACCCGGGACGGCACGTCCGGTGGAGCTACCGGGAAGACGGGGGGCCGCCGACGGGAGCCCAGGCGTGAGCGTCGCCCACCGGCGTGACACGGCCGAACACGTCGTCGGTGAAGTGCCCGGCGGCGATCACGGTGTCCGGCCGCCGGAGCACGTGGTCGCGCACCGCTCGGGCCTGGTCCGGAGCGACGTCGGAGGAGAACACCAGATCAGGGTCACCGACCTGAGCCGGGGAGTGCAGGATGTCTCCCACGATGCAGACCGATTCGGTGCTGCCGCACGACGGGTCCCGTACGACGATCGCCAGGTGTCCGGGGGTATGACCCGGGGTGGCCTCGACAGTCACTCCGGGAGCGATGCTGTCGCCGCTCCTGACGAACTCGACGACGCCGTCGAGCGGCTTCAGCACCGCCTCGGCGTCCGGTCCGCCCATGACCGCCGACCTCGTCGACCAGTACCGCCACTCGTCCTCCGACATGAGGTGGCGCGCCCGGGCGAAGGTGAGGCCCGTGGGGGAGTCCGTCGCGGGCGCGTTCGGGAGCGGTGCGACATCGCTCGTCCAGCCGACGTGATCGAGGTGCAGGTGGGTGTACACCACCGTGTCGATGTCGTCGGCGGACAGCCCTTCCTCGGCGAGGTTCCGCAGAAGTGAACCGCCCTTGAGCTGAGCGATGCCGGGCACGTCCACGTCGATCTTCCCCACGGCCAGGTCCACGAGGATCCGTCGGCCCCCGGCGCGTATCAAGAAGGATCCGAACGAGAGGATGAGCTGCCCGTCCTCGAGGAAACCGGGTCGCGTAGTCCAGTCCACGCCGGGGAACAGGACGTCTGGATTGTGTGCGCCGAAACCGTCGGGGAGATAGGTGATCGTCGTCTCGCCGATGGTGATCTGGGACCGTGCGGCCGGCTGGGGCATGGGGGAGCCTTTCGAGACGTGAGGGGCTTGGGTCTGTGCGGGGTACGGGGGTTTGGTCCCGTGATGGGATCCCCGTGATGGGATCTTGTGAGGCGCCGGTCGGCTGTCAGCCGTTGAGCGTGCCCATGAACTCGGGTGCGTAGCGGTCGCCGGTGACCACGCCGTGCGGGGCCGCTGCCTCGATCGCGGCGATGTCGTCGATGGTGAGGGTCACCTCGGTCGCGGTGACGTTCTCCTCCAGGTAGCGACGGCGCTTGGTGCCGGGGATGGCGACCGCGCCCTGGTGCAGGACCCAGGCGAGGGCCAGCCGGGAGGGGGTGACGTCCTTGGCGGAGGCGATGCGGCGGACCTCGCGGACGACGTCCAGGTTGCGGTCGAAGTTCTTGCCCTGGAAGCGGGGGTCGGTCCGGCGCCAGTCGTCGTCGGCGAAGTCGTCGGGGCTGGTGATCGCGCCGGACAGGAAGCCGCGTCCCAGCGGGGAGTAGGCGACCAGGCCGATCCCCAGCTCCTGGAGCGTGTCGCGTACCCCGTCCAGTTCGATGCCGCGCTCGAAGAGCGAGTACTCGGTCTGCACGGCGGTGAGCGGGTGGACGGCGTGGGCGCGCCGGATGGTCGGTGCGGAGGCCTCGCACAGGCCGATGTGGCGGACCTTGCCTTCGGCGACCAGTTCGGCCAGGGCGCCGACGGTTTCCTCGATGGGCGTCTTGGGGTCGATGCGGTGCAGGTAGTACAGGTCGACGTGGTCGGTGTCCAGGTGCCGCAGCGAGCGTTCCAGGGCCCGGCGGACGTACTCGGGCCGGCCGTTGAGGTCGAGCATCCGGCCTTCGTCGGTGATCTCGATGCCGGTCTTGGTCGCGACCACCGCGGCCTCCCGGCGCCCCGCCAGCGCCTTGCCCACAAGCCGCTCGTTGAGGAAGGGGCCGTAGCTCTCGGCGGTGTCCAGCACGGTGACGCCGAGCTCCAGCGCGCGGTCGATGGTGGCCAGCGACGCGGCCTCGTCGGCGGCGCCGTAGAACACGCTCATACCCATACAACCAAGACCTTGGGCGCCGACGGTCAGCCCCTGGCTGCCCAGTGCGCGGCGTTCCATATACATCCCTCTCATCTGTAACTAACTGGATAGATACTTAACCGTAGGCCCGTGATCCACCTGTGTCAATAACTAGATAGTTACTTGCTACGGTGGCACGCATGCCACGGGATTCCAGCGCCACCAAGGCCCGGCTGCTCGACGCCGCCTTCAGCGAATTCGCCGCTTACGGCATCGCCGGTGCCCGAGTGGACCGGATCGCGGAGTCCGCGGGGGCGAACAAGCGGCTGATCTACGCCTACTTCGGCAACAAGGAGCAGTTGTTCGATGAGGTTCTGCTACGGGCCATGACGGCTGGTGCCGAGTCGGTGCCGTTCGACGTCCACGACCTGCCTGGATACGCAGGCGCGATCTTCGATCACCTCGTCGCCCGGCCGGATCTGATGCGCCTGCGGCTATGGAAACTGCTGGAACGCCCCTCCGTCACCGGAATCGAACCGGATGCCTTCCGGCACAAAGCGGCAGAAGTGGCCGAGGCGCAGCGACGCGGCGAGGTCGCCCAGGAGATGGAGCCCGCCGATCTCCTGACCTTGGTTCTCGCCGCGGCCCAGGCGTGGTTCTGGGCCGCCGAGGGCGTCGACCCTCAGGAGGTCAGCCAGTCCTGGTCGTCGCAGCGGCTGGCCCTGCACCGCTCGGCGGTCGTCGAGGCCGCCCGCCGGATGATCGAGCCGAAGACCGCCGCCGAGTAGCCGCCTCAGGGGGCACCCACGCACGGCGTGCGCGAGGGAAGGCGCCGCGCTCTTGATGGCATGACCGCAGGTCGGACGCGGTTGCTGGTACCGACTGGGAAGAGCGGTCACACTGCTGGTGTGGAGGCCTTTCAGGCGGGTGATCCGGGACTCTTCACGCCGGATTCGGTGACCTGGCAGATGCACGGCGACCCGATGATGTGGGTCGCCGGAATCCGCGCGCTCTATCTGCAGGCGCTCCACCCGCGCGCGGTGCGGGGAGTCATGCAGAACTCGGACTTCCGGCGCGACGCGTGGGGCCGGCTGATGCGCACCGCGCACTTCGTGGGGACGACGACGTACGGGACGAGTGAAGCCGCTGAGAAGGCAGGGGTGCGCGTACGGAAGATTCACACGATGCTCACAGCGGCGGACCCGGAGACGGGAGAGCGGTATCGGATCGACGAGCCCGAGCTGCTGCTGTGGGTGCACTGCGCGGAGATCGACTCCTATCTGCACGTCGTGCGGCGCTCGGGGTTCCGCCTCACCGACGCGCAGGCCGACCGCTACATCGGTGAACACCGGGTCAGCGCACGGCTGGTGGGGCTCGCCCCCGGCGACGTACCCGCGGACCAGGCCCAACTGGCCGAATACTTCGAGAGGGTGCGGCCCGAGCTGGTGGCTGGGTCGGAGGCGCGGGACGTGGACGACTTCCTGTTGCGCCCGCCGACCCACCCGTTGCTCGTACCGGCGCGCGCCCTGCTGTGGAGGCGCGTGGCGCGGCTGGCGTACGCCTCTTTGCCGCCGTACGCCCACGAGTTGTACGGCAGGACGGCCCCGTCCCCCGCCGTGGTGACGCGGCGCCTGCGTGTCACGGGCACCATGCTGCGCTGCGTTCCCGCACGTCTGCGCTGGCAACTTCCGCCCAAACACATTCTGACCGCCATGTCACGACTCGGCCCCGGCTCCCGCCCGGCGCCGTACAAAGTCGACAGATAACTCGCCATACTGGACGGGCGGGGGAGGGTGCGGGGTGAGCATCGACGGGGGCGGTCGCAGGAGATGGCGGAGACCAGACTGATCCAGGGCCGGTACCGGTTGCTCGATCTCATAGGGCGCGGCGGTATGGGTGAGGTGTGGCGGGCGCGGGACGAATCGCTGGGCCGGCAGGTCGCGGTCAAGTGCCTCAAGCCCCTTGGCCCGCACCACGATCAGTCCTTCACCCGCGTGCTGCGGGAGCGGTTCCGGCGTGAGGCCAGGGTGGCCGCCGCCCTCCAGCACCGCGGGGTGACGGTCGTCCATGACTTCGGTGAGTCCGACGGCGTGCTGTATCTGGTGATGGAGCTACTGGAAGGGCGGAACCTCAGCCAGCTTCTGGAGGACAACAAGCAGCACCCGCTTCCGGTCGCCGACGTCGTCGATGTCGCCGACCAGGTGGCCGCGGCCCTCGCCTACACCCATCAACAGGGCATCGTGCACCGCGACCTGAAGCCCGCGAACATCATGCGGCTCTCCGACGGCACGGTGAAGATCTGCGACTTCGGCATCGCGCGCCTCGGCCACGACATCGGGTTCACCTCGCGGCTGACCGGCACCGGTATCGCGATGGGCACCCCGCACTACATGTCGCCGGAACAGATCAGCGGAACCGAGGTCGACCAGCGCAGCGACCTGTACTCCTTCGGGTGCGTGCTCTACGAAATCGCCACCGGTGCGCCGCCGTTCGACCTCGACGACGCGTGGGCGGTTCTCGTCGGCCACCGGGACACGCCGCCGGAACCACCGCGTCGGCACCGGGCCGAACTCCCCGAGTACTTCGAGAAGATCATTCTGGATCTGCTCGCCAAGGAGCCCGAGGAGCGCCCGCAGGACGCCCGCGAACTCGGCCGCCGCATCAGCGCGGGCCGCACGACCGGGATGTACGTGCCGACCGTGGTGAGTCCCGTCGTACGACAAGTAGCCTCGGAACAGCGTCCGTTGGCGCCCTCGGTTCAGTCACGCCCCGGGCAGCCGCCGTCGCGCGAGTCCCGGCTGCCCTCCTGGACCAGCGGCATGACCACGGGCCACAAGGCGACCGGCTCCGGGCTGCGCGTCACACCGCCGGACGCCTCCGCGGGTCTCACCGGCGAGTGGATCGCGCGTCCGTCCACGGCTATGGCGCGGGAGCTCGAGCGCACCGAACGCCCCACTCCCTCGCCGGAGGTGGTCACCGCCCTGGCCGGGCGGCACAACGCGGGACTGAGCCTCGGGCGGCTCGGCCGGTGGACCGAGGCGGGCGAGGTGCACCGCGCGGTCGCCGCCGAGCGGGAACACGTCCTCGGGCCCGATCACCCCGACGCGCTGGCCAGTCGTTACGAGGTCGGGTTCACCCTCAGCCGCACCGGACGCCCCGCCGAGGCGCTGCGCGAGTACGCGCATGTCGCCCAGACCAGGGAGCGGGTGCTCGGCCCCGACCACGCCGACACGCTCGCCGCACGGCAGGAAATGGCTTACGTGCTCGGACAGTTGGGCCGCCATTTCGAGGCGCACCAGGCCTATACGTCCGTGCTCGCCGCCCGGGAGCGTGCCATGGGCGCCGATCACCCGGACACTCTGCGCTGCCGCCACAACCTCGCCTTCAACCTGAGCAGACTCGGCCGGCTGGAGGACTCGTACCGGATGGCGAGCGAGGTGGCGTCCGCCCGTGCCCGGGTGTTGGGCGCGGCGCACCCCGACACGCTCGTCACCCGGTACGAAGTCGCCTACGCGCTCGGCCAGTTGGGACGCTGGCCCGAAGCGCTGCACACCTACCGGGAGGTGGCCGAGGCCCGCGCGCAGGCACTGGGCCCCGATCACCCGGACACGCTCGCCGCACGCTACGAGGTCGGCATCAGCCTCGGCCGTCTCGGCCGCAGCGCGCAGGCCCTTGAGCTGTATCGCGACCTGATCGACGACCGCACCCGGGTGCATGGCACCGCGCACCCCGAGACCCTGCGCGCCCGGCACGGCCTCGGCGTCAACCTCGGCCGGATGGGGCGCTGGGAGGAGGCCCTCGCGGAGTCCCGCGACGTGCACGCCATCCGCGAGCGTGTCCTCGGCGCCGATCACCCCGACACCCTCGTCAGCCGGCGCGAGGTCGCCGTCGGCCTCGGCTGGCTCGGGCGCTGGGCCGACGCGCTCGCCGAGTACCGCGGGGTGGCGTCCGCACGCGAGCGTGTCCTCGGTGCCGACCATCCCGATGCGCTCGCCAGTCGTAACGACGAGGCGCACTGTCTTGAGCAGTTGGGGCGTCGTCAGGAGGCTGTGGAGCTGTACCGGAGGGTGGCGGCGTTGCGGCAGCAGAGGGCGTCCGGGGGGCAGTGAGGGGTTGGGGTAGTGGGTTTTCGCCCCCGCCGCCCCTACCCGTCCCATCTCTCTGGGGCTGCGCCCCAGACCCCCCTGGGTCGTTTGTCTGCTGCGGGCTGTGGGGGCTTGTCACGCAGTTCCCCGCGCCCCTGCGGGGCGTCGCCCCATACGGGTGCCCGCCGGCTGCCGCGTAGCTCTGGCCGTCGTAGATCATCGCGTGCTACCAAGAACCATGCCTGCACTCGAGGGATACGACGCCGTGATCGTCGGCGGGGGCCACAACGGGCTCGTCGCCGCTGCCTACCTGGCCCGGGCCGGGCGGTCGGTGCTGGTGCTGGAGCGCCTGGGGACTACCGGCGGCGCCGCCGTGTCCACGCGGCCGTTCGCCGGGGTCGACGCACGCCTGTCGCGCTACTCGTACCTGGTCAGCCTGCTGCCGCGGAAGATCGTGCGGGATCTCGGGCTGGACTTCCGGGTACGTGGGCGCACCGTTTCCTCGTACACGCCCGTCGAGCGGGACGGAAAGCCGACCGGGCTGCTCGTCGGCGGTGGCGAGCGGCGTACCCGCGAGGCGTTCGCGCGGTTGACCGGATCGGACAGCGAGTACGCGGCGTGGCAGCGGTTCTACGGCATGACGGGCCGCGTGGCCCAGCGGGTGTTCCCGACGCTCACGGAGCCCTTGCCGACGCGGGACGAGCTGCGTCGGCGTGTCGACGACGAGGAGGCGTGGCGGGTTCTCTTCGAGGAGCCGGTCGGGGCCGCGGTGGAGGAGTACTTCGCGGACGACCTCGTACGCGGTGTCGTCCTCACCGACGCCCTCATCGGGACCTTCGCGGACGCCCACGACCCCTCACTGCGGCAGAACCGCTGCTTCCTCTACCACGTGATCGGAGGCGGCACCGGCGCCTGGGACGTGCCGGTCGGCGGTATGGGCGCCCTGACGGACGCGATCGCCACGACGGCGCGCAACGCGGGCGTCGTGATCGCGACCGGGCATGAGGCGGTGCGGATCGAGACGGACGGGCGGGCCGCTGAGGTCACCTACCGGAGCGCGGACGGCGAAGGCGTCATCGCGACCCGGCACGTCCTGGTGAACGCCTCGCCACAGGAGCTCGCACGCCTCACCGGCGACGAACCGCCCGCCCCCGCCGAGGGTGCCCAGCTCAAGGTGAACATGCTCCTCAAGCGGCTGCCGAGGCTGCGCGACACCTCCGTCGACCCCCGCGAGGCGTTCTCCGGGACCTTCCACATCGCCGAGGGTTACGAGCAGTTGGCCACCGCCCACGCGCAGGCCGCGTCCGGTGAGCTGCCCACCGCGCCGCCCTCCGAGATCTACTGCCACTCACTCACCGACCCGAGCATCCTCGGCCGGGACCTGGTCGAGCAGGGCTACCAGACCCTCACGCTCTTCGGACTCCACACGCCGGCCCGGCTCTTCGCGCGCGACAACGACGGCGTACGCGATGAACTGCTGAAGTCGACCGTGGCGCAGCTGGACGCCCACCTCGCCGAGCCGCTCGTCTCCTGCCTGGCCACCGACGTCGACGGCCGCCCCTGCATCGAGGCGAAGACCCCGCTCGACCTGGAACGCGACCTGCGGCTGCCCGGCGGCAACATCTTCCACCGCGACCTCGCCTTCCCCTACGCGCAGGAGGGCACGGGCCGCTGGGGCGTGGAGACCCGGCACGCGAACGTCCTGCTGTGCGGGGCGGGCGCGGTGCGCGGCGGCGGAGTGAGCGGGGTGCCTGGGCACAACGCGGCGATGGCCGTGCTGGAGGAGCGGGAGCCCGGGGGCCTCCGCTAGGGGCTTCAGCGGCTGGGGAAGCCCTGTGGCGGCCTCAGTCGCCGGACTCCACCCAGCCCACCGCCTCGATCCGTGCGGCGTCCGCCGGTCGCGCCTCGTCGAACACGACCCGGTCGCCGGACTCGACCCGGAGTCCGTCGACGTACGCGCCGCGACCGACGTACAGCTGGTCGGTCCTGTACCGCCAGCGGGTGCTGAGCTGCCGCGACTGCGGGAGGTCCGCGGTGAGCCGGTGCCATACCCGTCCCGACCAGCCGGTGACCGAGCCGGTCGGGTGCTCCTGCGGTTCGTCGACGTGTGGGGCAGCCGTCGTGAAGGGAACCGGCTGCCAGGTCGCGCCGCTGTCGGTGGAGGCCTCCAGGAAGAGGAGGTCCGACTGGGGTTCGGTGTCCCACCACAGGGCGCAGCGCAGGCGTGCCGGACCGGCGCCGGTGTCGAGTACGGGCAGGGCCAGCGTGGCCGTCGTCGCGCTCGCCGTCCCGGAGAACCAGGACGTACGGCCCCGCGCGGGCCGTACCGGAACGGCGCGCGCCAGGTTGTTCGCCGTGGCGACCCGGGGAGCGGAGCCGGATCGCCAACTGCGCACGGGATGAACGGAGTTGCCGAGGACGATCAGGAAGGAGTCGGTCGTCGGGTCGAGGACGAGTGAGGTGCCGGTGAAGCCGGTGTGGCCGGCGGTGCGCGGGGTGGCCATGGCGCCCATGTACCAGTGCTGGTAGAGCTCGAAGCCGAGGCCGTGCTCGTCGCCGGGGAAGGCGGTGTTGAAGTCGGTGAACATCAGGTCCACCGTCTCCGGCTCCAGGATGCGCGCCCTGCCGTACGCACCGCCGTTGAGCAGCGCCCGGCCGAGGATCGCCAGGTCCCAGGCGCAGGAGAACACGCCCGCGTGGCCGGCCACCCCGCCCAGGGAGTACGCGTTCTCGTCGTGCACCTCGCCCCACACCAGCCCGCGATTCAGCCCCGACCAGGGCAGCCGCGCGTCCTCGGTGGCGGCGATCTTCGGCTTCCAGGAGGCGGGCGGGTTGTAGCGGGTGCGGTGCATGCCGAGCGGGGCGGTGATCTCCTCGCGGAGGAGGGTGTCGAGGGTGCGGCCCGTGATCTTCTCCAGGACGAGCTGGAGCGAGATCAGATTCAGGTCCGAGTAGAGGTACTTGGTGCCCGGTGCGTTGAGCGGCGCCTCGTTCCAGATGAGTTGGAGCTTTCCCTCGTAGGTCGGCGCGCTGTAGAGGGGGATCCAGGCGCGGAAACCCGAGGTGTGGGTGAGGAGCTGACGGATCGTGATGTCCTGCTTGCCCGCGGCCGTGAACTCCGGGAGGTACGAGGCGACCGTCGCCGTCAGCTCCAGCGCGCCCCGCTCGATCTGCTGGACGGCGAGGATCGAGGTGAACAGCTTCGATACGGAGGCGAGGTCGTAGACGGTGTCCTCGGCCGCCGGGATCTGCTGCTGGGCGGGGAACTCGACGCCGGTATCGGTCTTCTCGTCGTACGCCGCATAGCGCACCGCCATGCCGATCGGCTGATGCAGGGCCACGATGCCGCCGCGCCCGGCGAGAAGTACGGCACCCGCGTACCAGGGGTGCTTGGGGGAGGGGCCGAGGAACGCCTCCGCGTCGAGGACCAGTTGGCGCAGATGGCCCGCCAGTAGTCCGGCACGCTCCGGCGATCCGTGCCGCAGTGTCGGCCGTCCGCCACCGTTTCCCTCGGAGGCCCCCGCGGGCCCTGCGGGGAAGGGGGCGATGGCCAGCGCGCCGCCCAAGGCCAGCACCCGTCTGCCCAGTTGACGACGGGTCGGGCCGCCGGCCGAGCTGCCCACTGCTTCTTCGGTCATCGAGGAGTCTCCCGCCGCGCCGCCTGAAAGTATCTTTCCGGGTTCGCTGTGCGGGGTGAAACTTTCCTGTCAGGGGAGTGGTGTGTCAACCGTGGCAGGCGGTTCCGGTAAATCTGACGGAGCATCAGAAAAGGTCTTCCCTCGGCCGGAGGACTGCGGCATCCTGCGGCCATGCAGACGGAGCTGAGCAACAGACTGGGAGTCGAGCACGCCATCTTCGGCTTCACACCGTTTCCCGCCGTCGTCGCGGCCATCAGCAGGGCGGGCGGATTCGGTGTGCTCGGAGCGGTCCGCTACACCGCCCCCGACGACCTCAAACGCGACCTCGACTGGATCGAGGCGAACGTCGACGGCATGCCCTACGGCCTGGATGTCGTCATGCCGGCCAAGAAGGTCGAGGCCCCGGACAATCAGACACTGACTGAAGCCGACGTCGAGGCGATGATCCCCGAAGGGCATCGGCAGTACGTCAGGGACACCCTGGCCAAGTACGGCGTGCCCGAACTCGCCGAGGGCGAGGTGTCCGGGTGGCGTATCACCGGGTGGATGGAGCAGGTCGCCCGCAATCAGCTGGACGTCGCCTTCGACTACCCGATCAAGCTGCTGGCCAACGCGCTCGGTTCGCCGCCCGTCGATGTCGTCGAGCGCGCCCATGAGCGCGGGGTGCTCGTCGCCGCGCTCGCGGGCAGCGCCCGGCACGCCCGCAAGCACGCCGAGGCCGGCATCGACATCGTCGTCGCGCAGGGCTACGAGGCGGGCGGCCATACAGGGGAGATCGCCTCGATGGTGCTCACACCGGAGGTCGTGGACGCCGTCGACCCGTTGCCCGTCCTCGCGGCCGGTGGCATCGGCAGCGGACAGCAGGTGGCCGCCGCGCTCAGTCTCGGCGCCCAGGGTGTGTGGCTCGGCTCCATGTGGCTGACCGTGACAGAGGCCGAGATGCACTCGCGCGGCGTCACACGGAAGCTGCTCGCCGCCGGATCCGGCGACACGGTCCGCTCACGCGCGCTGACCGGGAAACCGGCACGGCAACTGCGCACCGAGTGGACCGACGCCTGGGACGACCCGAGCGGGCCCGGCACGCTTCCCATGCCCTTGCAGGGGCTGCTCGTGGCCGATGCGCTCTCCCGGATCCAGAAGTACGAGGTGGAGCCGCTGCTCGGCACACCCGTCGGGCAGATCGTCGGCCGGATGAACAGCGAACGCAGTGTCCAGGAGGTCTTCGACGACCTGACCCGGGGGTTCGAGCACGCCGTCGACCGGATCAACCGCATCGCCGGAAGGGGAGATCAGTCGTGAGCAAGGCTGAGAGTGCGCCGCCGAACGGCTTCTGGGCCCAGGCCGCCGCCGACCCGGAGCGAACGGTCCTCGTCACCCCGGCAGGAGAGGAATGGAGCGCCGGCCGGCTGCACGCCTCGGCCAACCAACTGGTCCATGGACTGCGCGGCGCCGGCCTCGCACGCGGGGACGCCTTCGCGGTCGTCCTGCCCAACAGCGTCGAGTTCTTCGTCGCCTACCTCGCCGCCTCACAGGCGGGCTTCTACCTCGTTCCCGTCAACCACCACCTCGTCGGCCCCGAGATCGCCTGGATCGTCGCCGACTCGGGCGCCAAGGTGCTCATCGCGCACGAGCGGTTCGTGGACGCCGCACGTCACGCCGCCGACGAGGCCAAGCTTCCAAACACGCACCGCTACGCCGTCGGCGAGGTCGAAGGCTTCCGGCCGTACACCGAACTCCTTGACGGACAAGCCGAGTCGGCGCCGGAGGACCGCTCGCTCGGCTGGGTCATGAACTACACCTCGGGCACCACGGGCCGCCCGCGCGGAATCCGGCGCCCGCTGCCCGGCAAGCTCCCCGAGGAGACGTATCTCGGCGGCTTCCTCGGCATCTTCGGCATCAAGCCGTACGACGACAATGTGCACCTCGTCTGCTCGCCGCTCTACCACACCGCCGTCCTCCAGTTCGCGGGCGCGTCCCTGCACATCGGCCACCGTCTGGTGCTGATGGACAAGTGGACGCCCGAGGAGATGCTCCGTGTTATCGACGCACACCAGTGCACGCACACCCATATGGTCCCGACCCAGTTCCATCGGCTGCTGGCACTCCCCGACGAGGTGAGGGCCCGCTACGACGTCTCCTCCATGCGGCACGCGATCCATGGCGCGGCCCCGTGCCCGGACCATGTGAAGCGGGCCATGATCGAGTGGTGGGGCGACAGCGTCGAGGAGTACTACGCGGCCAGCGAGGGCGGCGGGGCCTTCGCGACCGCCGAGGACTGGCTCAAGAAGCCCGGCACGGTCGGCAAGGCCTGGCCGATCAGCGAACTCGCCGTCTTCGACGACGACGGCAACAGGCTGCCGCCCGGTGAACTCGGCACCGTCTACATGAAGATGAGCACCGGCGGGTTCTCGTACCACAAGGACGAGACCAAGACGAGGAAGAACCGCATCGGTGACTTCTTCACCGTCGGCGACCTAGGTCTCCTCGACGAGGACGGCTATCTCTTCCTCCGCGACCGCAAGATCGACATGATCATCTCGGGTGGGGTCAACATCTACCCGGCTGAGATCGAGGCCGTGCTGCTCGCCCACCCCGCCGTCGCCGACGCGGCCGCCTTCGGTATCCCGCACGACGACTGGGGTGAGCAGGTCAAGGCCGTGGTCGAGCCCGCTCCCGGACACGAGCCGGGCGCCGCCCTCGCCGCGGACATTCTCGACCACTGCGAACGGCAGCTCGCGAGCTACAAGCGCCCCAAGAGCGTCGACTTCATCGAGACGATGCCCCGCGATCCGAACGGGAAGCTGTACAAGCGGCGGCTGCGCGATCCGTACTGGGAGGGGCGCAATCGGGTGGTGTGACACCGGCGCCCTATGTGGGGCCGATGGTGTGGTCCCGCCCTGTGTGCGGCGGAACCACACCATCGGTCACTGGCGGTGCGGCGGCGGAACCGCACCATCAGTTACTGGCGGTGTGGCGGCGGAACCGCACCATCGGTCGTTGGCGGTGTGGCGGCGGGACTACACCGAGGTCGCCGGCGGTGTTCGTTCGCCGGCAGGTCCTCTAGCGGTGTTCGTTCACCCGGACCACCCTCAGCCCGGGCGAGGACAGGATGTCCTTCTCGCAGAACCGGGACGTCACCCACCGCTCGCCCGAGAACAGCCGCGTCTGGTCGCTGTAGTGCGCCGAGTTCGGGTTCGAGGACTGGGAGTACGTCAGCAACGTACGGGCGACGGGGCATTGACTGCCGTCCCAGCCGACGGCCTGGATGTAGCTCGACCCGGTGGTGACCTCCGTGTAGGCGCCGGCCGTCGGGTTCCACACCCCTTCGACCTTGTTCCACACACCGAGCGACTCCGTGCCGCCCGGGACCGGGATGCGCTTGTCGCCCCGTACGACGTACTGGTTGGCGCCGAGCCGGGCGTCGAGCACGGTGCCCGCCGTACGCAACTCGGTGACCGTGTCGGCGAGAGCCGTGGCGAGGCCGGGTGCGTCGGTGTTGAGCGTGTTCGGGGTGCGGACCGGGTCCGCTGCCGAGAACGGGACCTTCCAGAGCTGCGCGGCCGGGACAGTGGCCGTCAGCTTCCGCCAGAACCGGTCGAAGAGGAGCGCGCCCCGGCTGTCGGTGTTCATGGTGCGGTCCCATGACTTGAGCACACCACAGGCCTCGCTCACATCAACTGCCGTCCCGTTACTGCCCGTTGCAGTGCCACCCGGTAGCCCGGCACACGCCCGTGCCGCGTCCTGGGCGATGAGATCACCGGCCGGTACCCGGTTGGCGAACTGCTGTGCCTGGAGATCCCGTACGGTCAGCCGGCCCTTCTCGGCCAGCGTCGCCACGTCCTCGACCGCCCCGCGCGTACGCATCGAGCGCTGCGTGCCGAGCGACCCGAAGACCCGCTCGTATCCGGTCAACGGCTGGTCGGCATTGGCGAGCCAGGCGCTGTCGTTGGAGTTCTCCGCGTACGGAGCGTCCTTGAGTACCGGCATCTTCGCGGGCCCGAAGATCCCGGGCTGTACGGCGTCGGGGTCGCTGCCGAGTGCGCAGTCGCCGCGCGAGCCGTCGAGGACAGCCAGGCCGCTCGACGGATAGGTGACCTTGCCGAGCGCCGTCGAGCAGCGCTGCGCCAACTCGTCGGTGATGCGCGGGAGTACCTGGGACTGCGTGAACAGTGAGTGGCCGGCCGAGTCGGCGGCGACCGTGTTCACCCAGGGCAGCCCCTGAGTGCGCTTGAGGGAAGTGAGAACGTCGGCCGTGTTGCGGGACTTGCTGAATGCGAGCCCGGTGTCGGAGGCGCGGAGGTTCGCCGCGTTCGGGTCGTTCACCGCGTAGGCGGTGGTGGACGTCCAGGGGAGCGGCAGTTGAGCGCCGAGTGAGGTGATGACCGGTCCGTACCGGGTCCACCACTGGGTCCGCGTCACCGGCGCGCCGTCCTTCACGTCGACGGTGACGGTCCGCTTCGTCATCCGCTCCGCCTTGCCGTCCACCAGATACGAGGTCGGGTCGGCCGGATCCAGCGTCAGCTGATGGAGGTTGAGCGTGGTACCCGTCGCGACCGTGTGGCTCCATGCCACCTTCGCGTTGTGCCCGATGGACACCGTCGCCGAACCGAGCAGCGCACCGCCCATGACATTCAGCTCGCCGGGGATCGTCTGCTGCATCTGCCAGAAGCGGCGGCCACCCTGCCAGGGATAGTGCGGGTTGCCGAGCAGCAGACCGCGGCCGTTCGCCGTGGTGGCACCGCTGAAGGCGACCGCGTTGGACCCCATGTCGGCGGTGTCGAAGAGTTCCTGCGCGGCGAGGGCTGTGCTCTTCGCGTCGGGTGCGGCGGCGACGGAGGACGTAGTCGTCGGCGGCTGAGCGGCCGTGATGCCGTTCACCCCGCGGCCCTCGCCGCCGAGCACGGCCAGCGCGAAGCTGCGTGAGGCCACGTCCAGGGTGGTCACCGGCCGGACCCAGGCGGCGCCGCCGCACGCCGGGTCGGTGATCCGGTTCTGGGCGAGCCAGGCGTTGTAGCCGGCCGCCCAGCCGCGCATCAGATCCTTGACCTCGCGGCCGGGCCCCTGCGGCGCGGGCTCGGAGAGCAGCTTCTCCACCGTGCCCGCATCGCGCACGCCATGGAAGTACAGGTCGCTGGAGAGGTTGCTGGTCGCGGAGGACAGCGAGCCGTCCGGCGCTCCGTCGGGGCCGAAGAAGCGGGAACGCTCACCACGTAAGGTCAGGAAGCCGTCGGCGAGCGTGCACACCTGGTCGGCGGCCTGCGCCCAGCCGGTGCCGAAACCGAGGTTCGCGTAGTCCTTCGCGACGATGTGCGGAATGCCGTACTCGGTGTAGCGGATCACGGCCGACAGGCCGCCGTGCGAGGGGTGCTGCTGATTCCCTTGTTGCTGTGCCGCGGCCGAGGGCAGTGAAGCCGCGGCCGTGAGCAGGGTGACGGCGGTGATCGCGAACCGTCTCAGGCGGGTGCGCATAATGCCTCCCAACATCGTTGAGGGAAGGGGCGGTTGAGCCTACCTACGGGTATGTGCCGGCCGGAGTGACCAGGGGGGTCCGTTCCCGTCCCGCCGTGCGCCCGGCTTGACCTCCTTGACACGATGGAACGAGGATCATGTGTCATGACGCCTGAACACGGCAGCACGGTTGACGGAGTGCTGAAGGGCAGCGCCCGGCGTGTCCCGGCTCGCGTCGCGGTCGAGTACCGCGAGCGCTCCTGGACGTACGCGGAACTCGACGACGCCGTGTCCCGCGCGGCGAGTGTGCTGCTGGAGCAGGGGCTCGCCCCCGGCGACCGCGTCGGCGCCTACGGCCACAACTCGGACGCATATCTGATCGGCTTCCTCGCCTGCGCCCGCGCGGGACTCGTCCACGTGCCGGTCAACCAGAACCTGACCGGCGACGACCTCGCGTACATCGTCGGGCAGTCCGGCAGCTCCCTGGTCCTGGCCGATCCGGACCTCGCCGGCCGACTCCCGGACGCGGTACGTACGTTGCCGCTGCGGGACGCGGACGGCTCGCTGCTCGCGCGACTGGACGAGGCGCCAGCGTACGAGGGCGCCGCGCCGCGGACCGAGACGCTCGTGCAGTTGCTCTACACGTCGGGCACGACCGCCCTGCCCAAGGGTGCGATGATGACGCACCGCGCCCTGGTCCACGAGTACCTCAGCGCCATCGCGGCCCTGGATCTGAGTCCCGGGGACCGGCCCGTGCACGCGCTGCCGCTCTACCACTCGGCGCAGATGCACGTGTTCCTGCTGCCGTACCTCGCGGTCGGCGCGACGAACGTCATCATCGACGCGCCGGACGCGGACCAGATCTTCGAGCTGATCGAGGCCGGCCGCGCGGACAGCCTGTTCGCCCCGCCCACCGTGTGGATCGGCCTGTCGAACCGTCCCGACTTCGCGGCCCGCGACCTGAGCGGACTGCGCAAGGCGTACTACGGCGCCTCGATCATGCCGGTGCCCGTCCTGGAGCGGCTGCGCGAGAGGCTGCCGAAGCTGGCCTTCTACAACTGTTTCGGCCAGAGCGAGATCGGACCCCTGGCCACGGTCCTCGCGCCGGACGAGCACAAGGGGCGGATGGACTCCTGCGGACGCCCGGTGCTGTTCGTCGACGCGAAGGTGGTCGACGAGAACGGCAAGGAGGTCCCCGACGGGACAGCGGGTGAAGTCGTCTACCGCTCACCGCAGTTGTGTTTGGGGTACTGGGACAAGCCGGATGAGACTGCCGAGGCCTTTCGCGACGGCTGGTTCCGCTCCGGGGACCTCGCGGTGCGGGACGACCACGGGTACTTCACCGTCGTCGACCGGGTCAAGGACGTCATCAACTCCGGTGGCGTGGTGATCGCTTCACGCCAGGTCGAGGACGCGCTGTACACGCATGAGGGGGTCGCCGAGGTGGCCGTGATCGGCCTCCCGGACGAGCGCTGGATCGAGGCGGTTACGGCGGTCGTGGTCGCGCGCGGTGACGTCACCGAGGCCGAACTCGTCGCGCACGCACGGGAGAAGCTCGCCCACTTCAAGGCGCCCAAGCGGGTGCTGTTCGTGGACGAACTGCCGCGCAACGCGAGCGGGAAGATCCTCAAGCGGGAGTTGCGGGAGCGGTTCGCCTGAGATCCGGGCTTCGGCTGAGAACTCGGGTCGGGCAGGCGAGGTGAGCGCGGATGTTCCTGAACCCTCGGCGGACTCCAGACCTTCAGCTGTCGCGCCAGGTCGTCCGGCAGCTCGTGCGGGGACCCGGGCCGGGGTGAGCCGGTCGGAGGCGGTGGGGTTCTCCCACGGCCGGCGGCGGAGTGGGTGGGGCGGCTGCGGAGGTCATAAGCCTGGTCGAGACCGGTACCCGGGCCCTGCTCGGCGCGATCCTGGGCCCGGTACCCGGCGGGCCGCTTCAGGGCCGTGGGACGTCCGGTTGTGCGGCTGGTGCCGGGTGCTGCGGGGGCCGGGACCAGCCGGCCAGCAGCTTCAGGCGTTCCGCGGAGGGGGACCCTGGTTCGGCGGTGGAGACGCCCAGGGTCTGCTCGGGGTCGTCGGCGGGGGCGAAGGCCTCGTAGCCCAGGACGAGGTCGCCGACGACGGGATGGTGGAAGCGCTTGGTGCCGTGGGTGCGCCGGAACACGTCGTGGCCGGCCCACCAGTGGCGGAAATCCGCGTCCTGGACGGAGAGTTCACCGACGAGCTCGGCCAGGGCGGGGTCATGCGGGTGGCGTCCTGAGTACAGGCGGAGTGAGGCGACGATGCCGCGGGCGGCGTCTTCCCAATCGGTGTACAGGGTCCGGAAGTGGTCGTCGAGGAAGACCAGGCGCGCCATGTTGCGGCTGCGGGCGGGCAGGACCTCGAAGTCCGTGTACAGGGCGCGGGCGAGGTGGTTGGCGGCCAGGACGTCCATGCGGCGGCCGTAGACGAGGGCGGGGACTTCGGTGAGGCTGTCGAGGAGCAGTCGCAGACCGGGGCGGACGCGCTGCGGGGGCAGCGGGCGAGGACGGGTGCGGACCGGTTTGGCGATCCGGAACAGGTGGCCGCGCTCCAGATCATTGAGGCGCAGGGCGCGGGCGATCGCGTCCAGGACGGACGCGGAGACGTTGAGGTGGCGTCCGCGCTCCAGGCGGACGTAGTAGTCGACGCTGACTCCGGCGAGCTGCGCGACCTCCTCGCGCCGTAGGCCCGGAACGCGGCGGGTGCCGGGCTGGGGTGCCAGGCCCGCCTCCTCGGGGGTGATGTTTGCGCGGCGCGAGCGGAGAAAGTCCCGCAGCTCGCTGTTCGGTTCCTGGGCCATGCCACCACCGTAGACCGGGTGACCTGGGGAGCAGCTGCGCCAAAGGGGGTTTGTCGGACCCCCGGTCAGGGCGGGTCTCCCGCCCCGGCCGCGAGCGGTGCTCGTCTGGTGGAAGGCAACCAAACACGCACCTGGAGGTACCCCTGATGAAGCGCAGGATTCTCGGCGGGACCGGCATGTCGGTGACCGAATACGCACTCGGCACGATGATGTTCGGCGCGATGGGCAACACCGACCACGACGAGTCGGTCCGCATGATCCACACGGCACTGGACGCCGGGATCAACCTCGTCGACACCGCCGACGTGTACTCCGGCGGGGAGTCGGAGGTGATCGTCGGCAAGGCGCTGAAGGGCCGCCGCGACGACATCGTCCTGGCCACCAAATTCGGGCTGGCGATGGGCGAGGACCCCAACCGGGGCGGCGGCTCGGCCCGCTGGATCCGCCGCGCGGTGGAGGACAGCCTGCGCCGCCTGGACACCGACCACGTCGACCTGTACCAGATGCATCGCCCTGACCCGCACACCGACATCGACGAGACCCTCGGCGTCCTGTCGGACCTGGTCCGGGCGGGGAAGGTCCGTGCCATCGGCGGCTCGTTCTTCTCCCCCGAGGAGATCGTGCAGGCCCAGTGGACGGCCGAGCGCCGCGGCCACCACCGTTTCCGCACCGAGCAGCCGCCGTACTCGATCCTCACGCGCGGTGTGGAGAGCCGGGTGCTGCCCACTGCCCAGCGCTACGGCATGGGCGTGCTGACCTTCGGCCCGCTCAACTCCGGCTGGCTCTCGGGCCGCGCGGATCCCACCGCCGGGCACCGCAGCGCCGGCGCGGGGGCGAAGATGTTCGATCTCACCCAGCCGGGTGTGCGGGCCAAGGCCGACGCCGTGCGCGAACTGACCGTTCTGGCCGCCGAGGCCGGCCTGCCGCTGCCTCATCTGGCCACCGCTTTCGTCCGTGCCCATCCGGCGGTCACCGCGGTACTCATCGGCCCGCGCCGCCCCGAACAGCTGACCGACCTCCTCGCCGCGGCCGACGTAGAACTCGGCGACGACATCCTCGACCGCATCGACGAGATCGTCCCGCCCGGCGTCGACGTGAATCCCGGCGACTTCTACATCGACCCCACCCCGCCGATCACCGACAAACGCCTGCGCCGCCGCTGAAGCCCACCCGCCTCTACAACCAGACTTCCGTCGGCTGCCTCGCGCGAGCTGCATGCCGTACGTCACTCGCGCTGCCACGGGGCCCTGAGCTGCGGTGGAGGTGCCGAAACCGTAGATGACGCCGGTGCGCAGCGCGGTGACGAAGTACAGGACGCGCACGGACTCGACTTCATGTCACACTCCGCTGAGACTGGTGAAGCTTCACTGAGACGCGACGTTGTCACCGAGCTCTGGTCAGTTGATGTCGAACTCGTTCCCTTCGGGGTCCTTCATTCCGACCGCGTAGTGGTCGATTCCTTCCTCGTACATGACGACGGTGATGGTGGCGCCCAAGCCCGCCAGGCGGTCGGCTTCGGCGTCCACTCGCTTTTTCCGCGTCTCGATCGGGTCTGTCCGGTCGCCGCTGGCGTGGATGTCGATGTGCAGCCGGTTCTTCACAGCCTTCGCGTCCGTGACCACGTGGAACCAGATGGCCGGTCCACCGCCCTGCGGGTCGCTGATCCGGTCCGCGCCGCCGGTCAACGCTTCTTCGGTCAGCCCCAGGTCACGGTAGTAGTCGTCCCATGTGGTGAAACCGGATGGGGGCGGCGCGAGTTCATAGCCCAGTGCGGCAGCCCAGAAGTGGGCCTGGCGGTCGGGATCGGCGCAGTCGATCACCAGCTGGTAGCGAACGGACATCGGGATTCCCTTCTCTGCCGCACAACTCAACCCGCCATCCTGCCAGTTGCGAGACTGGAGCCGCGCCCCTGGGCGAGCCACGCACCGACGTGAAGTGACAACAAGCCTGCCCGTGCGGCAGCCATCCCGCTTCGGCTCACCCCGCACGGGGCAGCACTCAACCTTCAGTGAGAACGCTCAACTTCCGCTGCAAGAGGTCACCCACCGTGTCACAGGCTCACAGGTCACCTCCCACACTCGAAGAGCGACTCACCTGTCCGAGCCCAACTTCCAAGAACCGGGCTTCGCCCTAGTTCTCCCGCAGGTCGACGATCCGCTTGATCTTCCCCACCGACCGTTCCAGCGACTCCGGTTCGACGATCTCGACCGCGATCGACACCCCGATTCCGTCCTTCACGGCCGCCACGATGGCGTGCGCGGCCGCCTCGCGGACCTCGGGTGTTGCGCCGGTGCGCGCCTCGGCCCGTACGGTGAGTGCGTCGAGGCGGCCCTCGCGGGTGAGGCGGAGTTGGAAGTGCGGTGCGACTCCTGGCGTACGCAGCACGATCTCCTCGATCTGCGTCGGGAAGAGATTGACGCCCCGCAGGATCACCATGTCGTCGCTGCGGCCCGTGATCTTCTCCATCCGGCGGAAGACACGCGCCGTACCGGGCAGCAGGCGCGTCAAGTCCCGTGTCCGGTAACGGATGACGGGCATCGCCTCCTTGGTGAGCGAGGTGAACACCAGCTCGCCCTCCTCGCCGTCCGGCAGCACCTCGCCGGTGAACGGGTCGACGACCTCCGGGAAGAAGTGGTCCTCCCAGATGTGCAGACCGTCCTTGGTCTCCACGCACTCCTGCGCGACGCCCGGGCCGATCACCTCCGACAGCCCGTAGATGTCCACCGCGTCGATCGCGAACCGCTCCTCGATCTCGCGCCGCATCTCCTCCGTCCACGGCTCGGCCCCGAAAATGCCCACCCGCAGCGACGTCCCCCGCGGGTCGACGCCTTGCCGCTCGAACTCGTCGAGAAGCGTCAGCATGTACGAGGGGGTCACCATGATGATCTCGGGCCCCAGGTCCTGGATCAGCTGGACCTGACGTGCCGTCATGCCCCCGGAGGCGGGGATGACCGTACAGCCGAGCCGTTCGGCGCCGTAGTGTGCGCCGAGCCCACCGGTGAACAACCCATAGCCGTACGCCACATGCACCTTGTCACCGGGCCGTCCACCCGCCGCCCGGATCGAACGGGCCACCATGTCGGCCCACATGGAGAGATCGCCCTCCGTGTAGCCGACGACCGTGGGGCGTCCGGTGGTGCCGCTCGACGCGTGAATGCGCCGGATCCGGTCCTTGGGAACGGCGAACATCCCGAACGGGTAGTTCTCGCGCAGGTTCGCCTTCACGGTGAACGGGAACCGCGCGAGGTCGGCGAGCGTGCGGCAGTCGTCGGGCCGTACGCCTGCCTTGTCGAAGGACTCCCGGTAGAAGGGAACGTTCTCGTACGCATACCGCAGCGATGCCCGCAGTCGCTCCAGCTGGAGCACCCGCAGGCCCTCCGCGTCGAGCCGCTCGCCCGCGTCGAGCAGGCTCCCCGAGCCCGTGGAGCGTGTGGAGTCCATCGAATCCGCCATCGGGACTTCTCCCTCATCAACCGCTTCAAATCGGGCGAACGATCATTCGGTCGTGTTGCTCGGGATCAGTAATTCAGGCCGTCCGGCCTCAGGCAAGTGGTCGGCGGACGCTTTTTCGCGAGTCCTTGCGCGTGACGAACGCCATGGGCCCGTGATCTGAGCTTCTGTGACCGCACGGGTCTGCCGGGTCTGCCCGGCCCTCGCCCACCTAGCGCCGATGACGCGTCGCCCACACCCGCGACGTCACCCCGGCAACATCATCGCCGTGCGTGGCGGATCTTCAGCCGTCCGTACCCCATGGCCCCGGAGATCCGGATCGTCGGGCCGCCCGGGCGCGAACGCCGCGGGACCTTGTAACGCCAGTCCTTCCACCCGGTGTGCAGCTCACCGACTTCGACGGTCGCGTCGCGGGGCACCGTGATCCTGGCCCTGCCGGTGCCGGTGCCGGTGCCGGTGCCGAGCTGCAGCTCGATGTCGACCACCGGATGCTCGATGACCGCTCGGGACAGGTCCAGGCGCACTCGTCCGAACGCGGACTCGACCTTGAGGTTCCGAGGTACCTGCCATCCGCCGCGCCGCTGGATCCGTCCGCCGGCGGCGGCGATCGTGACCGGACTTTCCGCGGGCTTCTCCGGGAGCGAAGCCAGCGCCGACACAAGCTCGCCGCGCGTCTTGGCGGTGAGCACTTGGTGCAGGCGTTCGTCCATCTCCTCGGGCGAGAGGTGCCCTTCGGCGTAGCCCTCCTGCACCCGGCGCACAGCCGTGTCGCGGTCGATCTCGCTGATCAGCGTCGGCGGCTGTTCGGGCAGAGAGGCCAGCGTTTCACTCTAGTGCCGCGCCGGTGAGGTGGACGGGTGAGCGGTGCACCAAGAGCCCTTGGCTCAGTGAGCCGCCCCCGCCGCCACCGACCGAGCCCACCGATAGTCCGCCTTCCCGCTCGGCGACCGCTGAATGGTCTCCGTGATGACGAGCTGACGCGGGATCTTGTAGCCCGCGAGGTGGGAGCGGCAGTGGGTCTGGATGTCGTCCAGGGACAGCCGGTCCGCGCCGCCGCGGAGCTGGACCACCGCTGCCACGTGATTGCCCCACTTCTCGTCGGGCACCCCGGCGACGAGGGCGTCGTAGACATCGGGATGGGACTTGAGGGCCTGTTCGACCTCTTCCGGATAGACCTTCTCGCCACCGGTGTTGATGCACTGGGAGCCGCGGCCGAGGACGGTGACGATGCCCTCCTCGTCGACGGTGGCCATGTCGCCGAGGAGTACCCAGCGCTCGCCGTTCTTCTGGAAGAAGGTCTCGGCGGTCTTCTTCGGGTCGTTGTAGTAGCCGAGGGGCACGTGACCGCGCTGTGCGATACGGCCGGGCTCGCCCACGGCGATCGGTTCGCAGGTTGCTGGATCGACCACCTGCGTACGGGAGTTGACCCGCACCCGGAAGCCCCGCTCCGGGCCCGAGTCCGCCGTGGCCGTGCCGTTGAAGCCGGACTCCGACGAGCCGAAGTTGTTGAGCAGCATCACGTTCGGGACGAGTGCCTGGAACTGCTCGCGCACCGTCTCCGACATGATCGCTCCGGACGAGGACACGCTGAACATGGAGGAGCAGTCGGTGCCCTTCAACGGCCCCTTGAGCGCGTCGATCAGCGGCCGCAGCATCGCGTCGCCGACCAGCGACACACTGGTGACCTGCTCCTTCTCGATCGTCCGCAGTACCTCCTCCGGCACGAACTTGCGGTGGATCACGATGCGTTGGCCGAAGTTGAAGCCGATGAAGGCCGTGAGGGTCGAAGTGCCGTGCATCAGCGGGGGAGTGGGGAAGAAGGTGATGCCCTCGCCTCCGGCCGCGACGCGCTCGGCCAGTTCCTCCGGACTCTTCACCGGCTCGCCGGTGGGAGCGCCCCCGCCCAACCCTGAGAAGAACAAGTCCTCCTGACGCCACATCACGCCCTTGGGCATCCCGGTCGTGCCGCCGGTGTAGATGATGAACTGGTCGTCCGCCGAGCGCGGCGGGAATCCCCGCTCGGGAGATCCGGTGGTCTCGGCGTCGGCGAAGTCGACGGCGGGAACCGCGACAGCATCGGAGGCGGACGTTCCCACCCGGATGAGATGGCGCAGGGCCGAAGCCCGTGGCAGTGCCGCCGCCACCCGCTCCGTGAACTCCGCGTCGAAGACCAGGGCCACCAGATCCGCGTCCTGGTAGAGGTAGACCAACTCCTCCTCCACGTAGCGGTAGTTGACGTTGACCGGAACGACCCGCGCCTTAAGGCAGCCGAGTACGGTCTGCAGGTACTCGATGCCGTTGTAGAGGTGCAGTCCGAGGTGCTCGCCGGGGCAAATGTCGCTGTCGATCAGGTGGTGCGCGATACGGTTCGCGGCCGCGTCCAACTGTGCGTAGGTGAGCCGACGTTCGGCGCCCGTGCCGGGATGGTCGATGTACACAAGCGCCTCGCGGTCAGGGACCACGTCGACGACCGACTCGAACAGGTCGGCAAGGTTGTACTCCACCGCTCCTCCTGACCCCGGACGATCGTGGCTGCCCATCGGCGCGACGCCGTCGGCTGGGTGCCATCGGCTCGACGGTCATCAGAGCAAAGCCGGACCCAAGTGTGAAGGGTCCGCGCAGAAGTAATCTGACTACCTGTCAGAAAACCCTTGTACTGGCTCGACGCCTACTGCAACCTGTTCTCGCATCCGAGACGGTCCGAGACAGTCGACGCGGTCCGACGCGGTTCGACGCGGCCGCGACGATCCGAGGCGGCCGCGACGGCCCGAGGCGGTCAAGGACGGTCCGAGACGGGAGGAACCCCATGGGCGGGACGGAACACCTCACCGTGCAGCGCGAAGGCGCCACGCTGGTGCTCACGCTCAACAGGCCCGAGGCCAAGAACGCGCTCTCACTGCCGATGCTGGTCGGTCTGTACGACGGCTGGATCGAGGCCGACGAGGACGACGCGATCCGCTCGATCGTGCTCACCGGCGCGGGGGGTGCCTTCTGTGCCGGGATGGATCTCAAGGCACTGGCCGGAAAAGGCATGGAGGGCTCGGAGTATCGGGACCGGCTCAAGGCGGACCCGGATCTGCACTGGAAGGCGATGCTCCGCCACCACCGTCCACGCAAGCCGGTGATCGCCGCCGTCGAAGGGCACTGCGTCGCGGGCGGCACCGAGATCCTCCAGGGCACCGACATCCGTGTCGCCGGCCGGTCCGCGACCTTCGGGCTCTTCGAAGTGCGGCGCGGACTGTTCCCGATCGGCGGCTCGACCGTCCGCCTCCAGCGGCAGATCCCGCGCACCCACGCCCTCGAAATGCTGCTCACAGGCCGCCCGTACACGGCGCGGGAGGCCGCCGACATCGGCCTGATCGGGCATGTCGTCCCCGACGGGACCACCCTCGACAAGGCCCTCGCGGTCGCCGAGCAGATCAACGACTGCGGCCCGCTGGCCGTCGAGGCCGTCAAGGCGTCCGTGTACGAGACCGCCGAGATGACCGAGACCGACGGACTCGCCGCCGAACTGGCCCGCGGCTGGCCGGTCTTCGACACCGCCGACGCCAAGGAGGGCTCCCGGGCCTTCGCCGAGAAGCGCCCGCCCGTCTACCGGCGCGCCTGACCCCGAAGGAGTCACGCGCCTGACCCCGAAGGAGACATCCGGGATGCCCGAAGTCCTCAAAGCCCCCCTCGTCGTCGAGTTCCCCTTCACCCGCTCGCTCGGCCCCGTCCAGAGCGCGTTCCTCACCGGCCTGCGTGAGCGCGTCGTGCTCGGCGTGCGGACCGGCGACGGCCGCACCCTCGTTCCGCCCGTCGAGTACGACCCCGTCACCGCCGAGGAGATACGCGACCTCGTCGAGGTCGCCCCCACCGGCACGGTCACCACCTGGGCCTGGAACCACGAACCCCGCCGCGGCCAGCCCCTCGACACCCCCTTCGCCTGGGTCCTGGTGCGGCTCGACGGCGCCGACACCGGCCTCCTGCACGCGCTCGACACTCCCGGCCCTGACGCCGTACACACGGGAATGCGCGTCCGTGTCCGCTGGGCCGACGAGCGCTCCGGCGCCATCACGGACATCGCCTGCTTCGAGCCGTACGACGGCGACCCGTGGCAGTCGGCCGGGCCCGGGCACGGGCACGATGGCCGCTTCGAGGACATGGTGACCGGCATCGTTGCCCCCGCCCGCCTCGACTACGTCTACTCGCCCGGCCGCGCCCAGTCGGCCTACATCAACGCCCTCGCCGAGCAGCGGACCGTCGGCGAGCGCTGTCCGTCCTGCCGCAAGGTGTACGTCCCGCCCAGGGGTGCGTGCCCCACATGTGGCGTGGCCACATCCGAGCGGGTGGAAGTAGGCCCGGGCGGCACCGTCACGACGTACTGCATCGTCAACATCAAGGCGAAGAACCTCGACATCGAAGTGCCCTACGTCTACGCGCACATCGCCCTCGACGGCGCCGACCTCGCCCTGCACGGCCGCATCGGCGGCATCCCGTACGACCAGGTGCGCATGGGCCTGCGGGTCGAGCCGGTGTGGACGGCAGGCGGCAGCTACCCAGACCACTACCGGCCCAACGGCGAACCGGACGCGGACTACGACATGTACAAGGAGCTGCTGTGACGCGTGAGATTGCCGTGGTCGCCTTCGCGCAGACCGACCACCGGCGCACCAGCGACGAGCACTCCGAGGTGGAGATGCTCATCCCGGTCCTGCACGACGTCCTCGATCAGACGGGGCTGAAGACCAGCGACATCGGGTTCACCTGCTCCGGCTCCACGGACTATCTCGCCGGGCGCGCCTTCTCGTTCACGATGGCGCTCGACGGGGTGGGCGCCTGGCCGCCGATCTCCGAGTCGCATGTGGAGATGGACGGCGCGTGGGCGCTGTACGAGGCGTGGACGAAGCTGCTGACCGGCGACGCCGACACCGCGCTCGTGTACGCGTACGGCAAGTCGTCACCCGGCTCCGTACGGGACGTCCTGACCCGGCAGCTTGACCCGTACTACGTGGCACCGCTGTGGCCGGACTCGGTCGCACTCGCGGCGCTGCAGGCGCAGGCGCTCATCGACGCGGGCGAGACCGACGAAGGCGCGCTCGCCACAGTCGCCTCCCGCAGCCGCGCGTCGGCAGCCACCAACTCCCATGCCCAGCTGAGGGGTTCGGTGGCTCAGGGGGACTATGTCGTACGTCCGCTGCGCACCGGCGACTGCCCGCCCATCGGCGACGGAGTCGCCGCCGTGATCCTCGCGGCGGGGGAGCGGGCCAGGGAACTGTGCGCGCGGCCCGCCTGGATCCGGGGCATCGACCACCGCATCGAGGCGCACAGCCTCGGTGTGCGCGACCTGACGGACTCGCCGTCCACGCGCCTGGCCGCCGAGCGGGCCGGCGCCTTCGAACGGCCCGTGGACACCGCCGAGTTGCACGCGCCCTTCACCTCTCAGGAGGTCGTCCTGCGCAAGGCGCTGCGCCTCGGCGACGACGTGCACGTCAACCCCTCCGGAGGCGCGCTCGCCGCCAACCCGGTGATGGCGACGGGGCTCATCCGCATCGGCGAGGCCGCCGCCCGCATCCACCGCCGCGAGTCCGACCGGGCGCTGGCCCACGCCACCTCGGGCCCGTGCCTCCAGCAGAACCTGGTCGCCGTACTGGAAGGGGATGCCCGATGAGCAAGGAGCCCGTGGCCGTCGTAGGCATCGGCCAGACCAAGCATGTGGCCGCCCGACGGGATGTGTCGATCGCGGGAATGGTCCGCGAGGCAGCCCAACGAGCCCTCCAAGACGCCGAGTTGACATGGGCCGACATCGACGCGGTCGTCATCGGCAAGGCGCCCGACTTCTTCGAAGGCGTCATGATGCCGGAGCTGTATCTCGCCGACGCGCTGGGCGCAGTCGGCAAACCCATGCTCCGGGTGCACACGGCGGGCTCCGTGGGCGGATCGACGGCACTCGTCGCCACCAACCTGATCGCGGGGCGCGTCCACGGCACCGTGCTGACCCTGGCTTACGAGAAGCAGTCCGAGTCGAACGCCATGTGGGGCCTGTCGCTGCCGATCCCCTTCACCCAACCGCTGCTCGCCGGGGCGGGCGGCTTCTTCGCGCCGCACATACGCGCGTACATGCGGCGCACAGGCGCGCCCGACACGGTCGGCTCGCTGGTCGCGTACAAGGACCGCCGCAACGCGCTGAAGAATCCGTACGCGCATCTCCACGAGCACGACATCACGCTGGAGAAGGTCCAGGCCTCGCCCATGCTGTGGGACCCGATCCGGTACTCGGAGACCTGCCCGTCCTCGGACGGGGCGTGCGCGATGGTCCTCACCGGCCGTGCCGGGGCGGCCCGTTCGCCGAGGCCGCCCGCGTGGCTGCACGGCGGCGCGATGCGCAGCGAGCCAACCCTCTTCGCGGGCAAGGACTTTGTGTCGCCGCAGGCGGGCAAGGACTGCGCGGCGGACGTGTACCGGCAGGCCGGCATCGCCGACCCGCGCCGTGAGATCGACGCCGTCGAGATGTACGTACCGTTCTCCTGGTACGAGCCGATGTGGCTGGAGAACCTCGGTTTCGCCGCGGAGGGTGAGGGCTGGAAGCTCACCGAAGCCGGGGTGACGGAGCTTGACGGGGACCTGCCCGTCAACATGTCGGGCGGGGTGCTCTCCACCAATCCGATCGGCGCCTCGGGCATGATCCGCTTCGCGGAGGCGGCACTTCAGGTACGCGGGCAGGCGGGAGATCACCAGGTCGACGGGGCGCGCAGGGTGCTGGGGCACGCCTACGGCGGCGGATCCCAGTTCTTCTCGATGTGGCTGGTCGGGGCCGCGCCGCCCGCCTCCTGAAACCGTCCCCCTCACGTGGCCTGTCCGCCGCCCGAACCGATCGCTAGGCTGGCCGCGGACGACGAACCGGGAGGAGCACGGACGTGGCCGAAAGCACCATTGAGCAGCACCCGCTCGCAGGCTGGGACAAGCCGGAGCTGGACCTCAGCAGGGCCGAGTGGCATTCCAGCAGCCGAGGGCGGGGAGACGTCCAGATCGCTTTTGTCGAGGGCTTCATCGCGATGCGCAACAGCGGCCGACCTGAGAGCCCTTCCCTGGTCTTCACGCCGGCCGAGTGGGGCGCGTTCGTGTCGGGCGCCCGGGAGGGCGAGTTCGATCTGACCTGAGCCGGTACTCCTGCGGAGGTGATCCTCCCTTCTTCTCGAGGACAGGAGGGGGGATGGCCGCTGTACGCGCCGCTGTAAGCGCCGCCGAGCGCGGGAGTGCACTCGGTTGCGGTCGAACAGGAGCGCTCCGGACCGCTCCCCGCGTACGCTGAGTTGCCTGTAGGCCACGGTCCGCACCTGCTCCCCGCGCCGGCTGCGCCACCGTGGCAGGGGGTACGCCATGGGGCAGCGCAACGCACGGAACAGAAGGACGCTTTTCGAACGTGAGAGTGAACTCGCCGCGGCCGACGAGGCGTTGAGCGAACTCACCGGACCGCGCGGGGACGGCACCGAACCGCCGGGGTGTCCCCGTGGCACGCTCCTCGCCTTCGCGGCACGCGCAGGACTGGGCAAGACGACGCTCCTCGCCGAGGTCCGTCGCCGCGCCGCGGCCAAAGGCTGCACCGTGCTGTCCGCCCGTGGCGGTGACCAGGAGCAGCGCGTCGCCTTCCACGTCGCCCGCCAGCTTCTGCAACCGCAGCTCGCCGGGGCCGCGGAGTCCGAGATCCGGGCCTCGCTGGGGAGTTGGTACGCGATCGTCGGCCCGGCACTCGGACTGTGCGCACCGGCCGAGGGCGCCCCACCCGACCAGCAAGGCCTGCGTGACGGACTCGACTGGGTGCTGACCCATCTCGCCGTGCAGCGCGCTCCGATGGTGCTCGTCCTCGACGACGCGCACTGGGCCGACCCCGAATCACTGAGCTGGCTCGCCGCGTTCGCGCCGCGCGCGGAGGAACTGCCGCTGCTTCTGGTCGTCGCCTACCGGCCCGAGGAACTCCCCGACCACGCCGAGGCGTTCCGGGGACTGCCCGGGCGCGCGGGCCAGCGGCCCCTCGGCCTCGAACCGCTCAGCGCCGCGGCCGTCGCCCATCTCGTACGGGAGGATCTCGGCGCCCAGGCCGACGAAGCGTTCTGCCGCGAATGCTGGGCGGTCACCGCGGGCAATCCGTTCGAGGCGGTCGAACTGACCGCGAAGGTACGCGACCGCGGACTGGCCCCGACCGAGGCCGGCGCGCATCTGCTGCGCGACCTGGCGGCTGCCGTCAAGGGCAGTGGCCTGGTCGCCCGCCTGGAGCGGCTCGGCACCTCGACCGTGCGGTTCGCCTGGGCCTGCGCGGTCCTTGGCACCGAGATCCATCCGACGCTCGCCGCCGCCGTAGCGGGCCTCGGCTCCGAGGAGGCCGCCGACGCGGCCGACGCCCTGCGCGGCGCCCGCATCCTCACCGGCGCCGACACCCTGGAGTTCGTGCACCCGCTCATCGCCACCGCCGTCTACCGCGCGATCCCCGGCGGCGTCCGGGTGGCCCTGCACGGACAGGCCGCCTGGTGCGTCGTCGACGAGGGGCTCGGCGCGTCGGCCGCCGCACGGCACCTCATGGAGAGCCACCCCGACGGCGACAACTGGGTCGTTCAGCAACTGCGCGCCGCCGCCCGCGAGAACCTCCGCGCGGGCGCCCCCGACGCCGCCCGCCGCTACCTCGCCCGCGCCCTGCGCGAACCGCCGCCCTTCGAGGACCGCGCCGCCGTGCTGTACGAACTGGGCTGCGCCTCCCTGCTCACCGAACCGGCGACCACGGTCAACCACCTGCGCGCCGCACTCGAAGAACCCATCCACGACCCGGAGTTGCGCCACAACATCGTCTACCGCCTCTCCCAGGTCCTGGCCCACAGCGACCGCCTCACCGAGGCGTCCGAGACGCTCGCTCGCGAGATCCCCGTGACCGGCGACGCCCGGGTGCGGCTGCGCCTGCAGTCCGAGCAGTTCATGTGGGACGCCTTCCGCGCCGACGAACCCGACTCACCTGCCCGCTCCCGGCGCCTGGCCCGCCTCGCCGACCGGCTGACCGGCCGCGATCTCACCGAGCGCTATGTCATCGGCCTGCGCGCCTGGGACGCCACCCTGCGCGGCGAACCCGCCCCCGTCGCCCTCCACCACGCCGAACGCGCCCTCGCCGGAGGGCTCGGCTGGGCCGAGGCAGACCGCGGGTTCGAGGTGCCCGTCCTGGTCGCCCTCACCTTCATGTTCGCGGACCGGCCGGGGCGCACCGAGGAACTGTTCGCCACCGGGATCGCCGACTTCGAATCCCAGGGCTGGCACGGCGCCCACCTCTCCTTCGGCTACACCCTCCTCGCGTACGTCCGCTACCGCCGCGGCCGGCTCACCGAGGCCGAGGACTTCGCGCGGGCGGGACTCAGGCTCGCCGAGCGCGTCGGGCCCGGCACCCCCGTGCACTGGTACGCCGTCGGCGTCCTCATCGAGATCCTGCTCGCCCGCGGCCGGATCACCGAGGCCGCGCAGACCGGCGAGGACCACGCCTTCGGCGCGCCCTTCCCGGCCGCCGTGACCTTCCCCGACGTCCAGACCGTGCACGGTGAGCTGCTGCTCGCCCGCGGCTTCACCAAGGACGCCGCAGCCGAACTGGCGGCTGCCGGGCGCCGCCTCGACCCGCGCGGAATGCGCAACCCCGCCTGGTGCCCCTGGCAGCTTCACCTCGCCCGCGCCGAGAGCCACGACGCTCCGGAACGCGCCGTCACCACGGCTCTCGAAGCGGTGAACCGCGCCCGCCAGTTCGGCGCCCCCTCGGCGGTCGGACAAGCACTCCGTGTCGCCGCCGAGGTCTCCTCCGGCGCGACCCGCGTCAAACTCCTCGAAGAGTCCGTGAGCCACCTGGAGCGCTCCCCGGCCGCTCACGAACTCGGCTGCGCCCTGATCGCGCTCGGCACCGAACTGCGCCGCGCCGGACGCCCCGTGGAAGCCGCCGAACACCTCTACCGGGGGCTCGACGCGGCCGTCCAGTGCGGCGCCGACGGGCGGGTCCAGGAGGCCCGTGACGAGCTGGCCGCCGCCGGTCTCGGGCCGCGCCGACCGCACAGCACCGAGACGGAGACGCTCACCTCCCGTGAGCGCACCGCCGCCGCGCTGACGGTGCGGGGCCGCACTCCGGCCGAGGTCGCCGCGGAACTGCACACCGACGAGCCGACCGTCGTACGGCTGCTGTCGGCGGTCTACCGGAAGGTGGGCACGGAGCGTACGGGACTCGGTGCCGCGCTGGGGGAGCGGACGGCTCGCTAGGGCCTGGGAACAGCCGTCCGCGTGGCCGCTCGCAAGGGCGCCCCCGGGGCTCGGTTCACGCCCGTGCACGTACCATTGCGGCATGTCCTTCCTCCGCCGCCGCAGCGCCACACCCGCCGGGCCCGACTTCGATGTTCTGGCCATGGACCCGGGCGACTGGCCGGGCAATCTCGGCGCGGGCCTGCTGCCCGCTCCCGACGGCAGCTGCCAGGGCGTCTTCCTGCGCTACGACCTGTTCGGCGGCCGCGGCCCGGCGATGATCATCGGCAATCTGCCGGAGGGCTCGCCGGCTCGTGACGTTGCCGAGGACGAGGTCCCCTTCGAGGTGGCCCAGCTGTTGCTCGCGCTGGAGAACGACGAGGAGGTCACCGTCGTCGGCACGGAGGACATGCCGGTGATGCAGGGGGACAACCTTCTGATCGTGCGCCGTCTCAAGCTCTCCGAGACCCGCATCTCGTGCGTGCAGTTCGACCGCAGCGACAAGGTGCTGGTCACCATCGCCGCCTGGGACCGCCCCATCACCGACGATCTGTACGCACTGCTCAAGCCGCTGCCGGCGGAGCTGTTCCAGCAGGGCTGAACCGTCCCAAAGCGGCCTCTTCCGGGCCGTCGGCGTTCGTGGATCTGTACGGGTTGTCATGACCCTTGTCGGTCAGACATCGGACCATTACCGTCCGATGGCATGTCGCATGAGATATCCCGAAGAAGCACGCTCAAATCCGCACTCGGCGGCGCGGGGGGTCTGGCGCTGAGTGGGGGAGTCCTCGCCCAGTCCGCCGACGCTGCAGATTCCTCCGATGTCTCCGAGGTCCCTGTCGGCTTAGCCCTCTGGTACGCGGCCCCCGCAGCGGACTGGGAGCGCGAGGCCCTGCCTCTCGGCGGCGGCGCGCTCGGTGCCATGGTGTTCGGCACCCTCGCCACCGAGCGGCTCCAGTTCAACGAGAAGACCCTGTGGACCGGCGGCCCCGGCTCGCGACAGGGCTACGACTTCGGCAACTGGCGCACGCCCCGTCCCGGCGCGATCACCGCCGTACAGGAGCAGATCGACGCCGAGACCAAGCTCGACCCCGTCGCCGTCGCCGCCCAGCTCGGTCAGAGCAAGGCCGGATTCGGTGCCTACCAGACCTTCGGCGACCTCCACCTCGAGCTGCCCGGCACTCCGACGGAGACCCCCGACTCCTACCGTCGCACCCTCGATCTGCGCGAGGCGGTCGCCACCGTCACGTACACGGACGATCAACAGGCCCGTCACCACCGGGAGTTCTTCGTCTCCCATCCCGACAACGTCATCGCGGGTCGCCTCACCGGCGGCGTCAGCGTCACCCTGCGCTACACCTCGCCCCGGGCCGACTTCGCCGCGACCGCGAGCGGCGACCGGGTCACCGTACGCGGCGAACTGGTCGACAACGGGATGAAGTTCGAGGCGCAGCTCCGCGTACGGCAGGAGGGCGGCAGCCTTGTCGCCAACCCCGACGGCACCTTGACCGTCACCGGGGCGAAGAGCGTCTGGTTCGTGCTGGCCGCGGGAACCGACTACGCCGACTCCTACCCCGACTACCGCGGAACCGACCCGCACGCGAGTGTGGCCAAGACGGTCAACAGCGCTTTCGGCAAAGGCTATTCGGCACTCCGGGCCCGCCATGTGCGCGACCACCGTGAGCTGTTCGACCGGGTCGCGCTGGACATCCGGGCGGAGGTCCCCGACGTTCCCACGGACCAGCTGCTCGCGGGCTACACGGGCGGGGCGAGCGCCACGGATCGCGCCCTGGAAGGTCTCTTCTTCCAGTACGGCCGCTACCTTCTCATCGCCTCCTCGCGCCCCGGCTCACTGCCGGCCAACCTCCAGGGCGTGTGGAACCAGAGCACCGCGCCACCCTGGTCGGCGGACTACCACGTCAACATCAACCTGCAGATGAACTACTGGCTCGCCGAGGCCGCGAACCTCGCCGAGACGACAGCGCCGTACGACCGATTCGTCGAGGCCCTGCGCGCACCCGGGCGGCGTACGGCCGAGGAGCTGTTCGGCTCGCGCGGCTGGGTCGTGCACAACGAGACGAATCCGTTCGGCTTCACAGGTGTGCACAACTGGGCGACCTCCTTCTGGTTCCCGGAAGCGGCGGCCTGGCTCACCGGGCAGCTGTACGAGCACTACCGGTTCGGCGGGTCCACGGACTACCTGCGCTCCACCGCCTACCCCGCGATGAAGGAAGCCGCCGAGTTCTGGCTCGACAACCTGCGCGTCGACCCACGCGACGGAACCCTCGTCGTCACGCCCAGCTACTCGCCCGAGCACGGGGACTTCACGGCAGGCGCGGCGATGTCGCAGCAGATCGTGCACGACCTGTTCACCAACACGCTGGAGGCCGCTCGGATTCTGGGCGACAGCCCGGAGTTCCGCGAGCAAGTGGCCGGAACACTCAGTCAGTTGGATCCGGGGCTGCGGATCGGTTCATGGGGGCAGCTCCAGGAGTGGAAGTCGGACCTGGACGAACCGGCCGACGACCACCGGCATGTCTCGCACCTCTACGCCCTCCACCCGGGGCGGCAGATCGAGCCCGGCAGCCAGTGGGAGGACGCCGCGAGGGTCTCGCTCACCGCGCGCGGTGACGGCGGAACCGGCTGGTCCAAGGCCTGGAAGATCAACTTTTGGGCGCGGCTGCGGGATGGCGACCACGCCCACAAGATGCTCGGTGAACAGCTCAAGTCCTCGACGCTGCCGAACCTTTGGGACACTCATCCGCCGTTCCAGATCGACGGTAACTTCGGCGCGACGTCCGGGGTCGTCGAGATGTTGCTGCAGAGCCAGCACGACGTCATCGAGGTGCTCCCCGCACTGCCCGCCGCCTGGCCGGACGGATCGGTGCGCGGTCTGCGCGCCCGCGGCGGCGCCACGCTCGACATCGACTGGGCGGAGGGAAAGGCCACGCGTATCACGCTGACCGCCTTCCGGACCCGTGAACTCACCGTACGCAGCGAACTGCTGGAGGGGGGCGAGGTGGTTTTCAAGGCGGTCGCAGGTCGGCGCTATGTCTGGAAGGCATAGTGCGGCGCGAGTGATCGTGCGGCTGGGGACGAGGGGGCCGGGTCCGTGCGTCCAGCGGATCCGGCCCCCGTCATCATGAGGCCGAGGAAGCCACCCGCGCATCCGCGGCGCGCACGAACGCCACCCGATGCCCGAACTGGATCTCGTAGTACATGTCCTTGCCGATCACGACCTTGTGTGGTGCCGTGTCGAACGTCGGCGCGTAGAAGTACTCGCCCGGCACCTTCTCACCGACCGCGTACTCCTGGCCCGCGAGCAGTTTGTACGGCAGGGGCGAGACCGACTGGACAGGTACGCCCGCCGGGTACGCCTCCTTCTCCGGGTAGGCGCGCCCGTAGACGGGGATCTCCGAGAGCCCTGTCCTGGGCGTGACCACGAGCCCCGACGCGTTCACCGCTGTGGGCTGCTTGAGCGGGTTCTTGAACCAGGCCTTCTGGCCCAGGTACCAGATCGCCGTCCAGTCGCCGTCGCGGTCGGCCACCGCGTACCGCTGCCCGGTGGAGACCCGCGAGCCGACGTCGTTCACGTCGATCGTCGAGGCGGCGCCGCCCGGTCGCAGACCGATGTCCTTGATCAGGGGCGAGTTCTCGTCAGCGGCGCTGTAGAGGCGTACCTCGCTGGAACCGTGCACGGCGCAGGGCGAGCCCGCGGTGACACAGCCCGTGTACGTGGGCCGGTTCTTGGCGAAGTCCGGCAGTACGGTCACCAGCCCGCCGCCGGCCTTCGCCGTGCTGCGGAAGGGGTGGCCGAGCAGCGTGAAGTAGTGCTGCCAGTCCCAGTACGGACCCGGGTCGGTGTGCATGCCGGGGATGGTCGACGTCGTCGTGCCCGGAACGTTGTCGTGGCCGAGGATGTGCTGCCGGTCCAGCGGAATGTCGTACTTCTTGGCGAGGTAGGCCACCAGCCGGGCCGAGGCCCGGTACATCTCCTCCGTGTACCAGGCGTCCGGCGAGGCGAGGAAACCCTCGTGCTCCAGGCCGACCGACTTGGCGTTGACGTACCAGTTGCCCGCGTGCCAGGCCACGTCCTTGGCCTTCACATGCTGGGCGATGTGACCATCGGTCGAGCGAAGGCTGTAGTTCCACGACACATAGGTCGGGTCCTGGACCATCTGCAGGACACCGTCCCAGGTGCCCTCCGTGTCATGGATGACGATGTACTTGATGCTCTGCGAGGCGGGCCGGTCGCCGAGGTCGTGGTTTCCGTAGTCGCCGTCGCCGAACTCCTCGTACGGCGCCGGGATCCACTCGCAGGACACCGTCGTCGGGCACTCCGTATTGGCCGCGGAGACCGTACGCAGCCCGGCTTGCCCGAGCTGCGCGGTGTCGGGGCTCAGTCCGGGCTGAGCCGGCAGCTGAACCCGCTGACCGGCGTCCGTGGTGCGCTGTTCGCCGCCGCGGATCACTTCGTATACGTCGTCGGCGTACGTCGCCGCCGTCGAGCTGTCGTCCGCGCCCGAGAAGCGTGCCACCGCCCCGTACCAGTCGGCGGCGTCGTTGGTCAGCGGCTCGCCGAGGTCCCGCTGTGCGGCGGCGAGGAGTGCGGCGCCGCCGGCCACGTTCGCGGCCGTGTCCGTACGCAGCTGCTCCGCCGGGAGGCCGGTGAGCTCGGCCGCCTTCGTCAAGGTCTTGAGGCGGGCGGGGAGTTCGGAGTTCTCCGGCACTGTCGTGTCGGGGTGCAGGGCCGCGCGCGAGCTGTCGCCGCGGGCGTCCTCCGTGCCCTCGCTGTGGTGCGGCGCCTCGGCGATCGCCGTACGCGCGTCGGTGAGGTGCATGGGGCCGTAGCCGCCGCTGACGCTCGGCGCTCCGCCGTGCGCGTCCCAGCGGGACTGCAGATAGGAGACGGCCAGAAGCACGCTCTGCGGCACCTGGTATTCGGCGGCCGCACCGGCGAAGGCGCTCTGGAGCTGGGCAGTGGTGGCCTGCGCGGTACTGTCGGAAGGGGCCGCGCCGAGCAGTGGCAGCAGCAGCGCCGCCGAGGCGACGGTGCCCGCGGTCCTGCGCGCGCGTCTGTGTCCGGGGATGGTTCTGGGATCGGTGGCGAGTCCTCGCAAAGCAGCCTCCTGGGACGGTCGAGCGCGGTGGGGCGTGCGGGGCCGAACGTGCGTCAGTGGTACAGGCTCTCCGACGATCCGTCAATCATGCCCAGGCGCAGACGATTTCCCATGTCAGGGAGGGGTGAAGAAGATTTCGTGGCGGCAACGAGGCCGCCTGCGGAGCGTCAGTGGCGTGGACCAATAACCCGGTTGGGGGACGCGTGACCCGAACCCGACCTGAGGGACACCCCGACATGACGAAGGTCCGCGGTGCGCCCCTGTCCAAGGCGCTACCGCGGACCACCATCCCCGTCAGCGAGTGCCGACCGCCGCTCGAACGGCCCGGCGGGCCATCTGGCAGTCGTCGTGCAGCCGCCTCAGCAGCAGCCGCTGTTCCTCGCCGGACGGCGCAGCACCCGGATGGGCCGGTCCCGTTGCCGCCGGGGTCGCGTCGTGCATCGAACGCTGCACGGCCATCTCGTAGGTGCGAATCTCCCGTGTCAGTACGAGCATCAGGTTCACCAGGAACGCGTCGCGCGCCGCCGGTCCCGCCGACTGAGCGAGCTGGCTGATCTGCCGCCGCGCCACCGGAGCGTCACCGAGGACCGCCCACAGCGTCGCGAGGTCGTACCCCGGCAGATACCAGCCCGCGTGCTCCCAGTCCACCAGCACTGGACCGGCCGGTGAGAGAAGGATGTTCGACAGGAGAGCGTCGCCGTGGCAGAACTGGCCCATGCCCTGGCGGCCCGCCGAGTGCGCGATACCGTGCACCAGTTTCTGCAGATCGCCCATGTCCCGGTCCGTGAGCAGACCCAGCTCATGGAATCGGGAGATCCGCTCCGCGTAGTCCATCGGGGCGTTGAACGTCCCCGCCGGCGGCCGCCACGCGTTCAGCCGGCAGATAGCACCCAGTGCCGCCCGGATGTCCGCGCGGGGCGGGGCCTCCACCGGATGCCGCTGCAGCGCGGCCACCCGGCCCGGCATCCGCTCGATCACGAGGGTGCAGTTGTCCGGGTCCGCCGCGATCAGCCGGGGCACCCGGACCGGCGGCCGGTGCCGCACGAACGAGCGGTAGGCAGCTATTTCATGGCGGATCCGCTCCGCCCAGACCGGGGAGTGGTCGAGTAAACACTTGGCGACGGCCGTGCTGCGCCCGGTCGTGCCGACCAGGAGCACGGAGCGTCCGCTGCGGCGCAGTACCTGGACCGGAGCGAACTCCGGGCAGATCCGGTGCACCGACGCGATAGCCGTGCGCAGCTGCGCGCCCTGAGGGCCGGACAAGTCGAGTCTCCCGCTGAGCGGTTGGGTACCGAGCCCCGGAACGCGCCGCGACCTGCCGGCACCGAGCACGGGGCCCGCCGCCGGACGCGCGGGGTCGAGGTAGGGGCCGCTGCCCGCTGGGCGGGGGTGCAGCGACCGGGGTGGGGCGGACACGGAGGACGATGCTGTGTACATGGGCGAGACAGATCCCTTCGTGTGCCTGCAAGATGTCGCGCTACCCGCCCCGGCTGCCCTGAGTGCACCCTGGGGAATGTCCCTGAGACAACCGGGTCGGGGTGGCGCTTTCCTACCTGACACCGGATGCCCCGTGGCACACCATCTGGCGCACCCTGGCGAACCCTGGCGAATAGTCGCTCAGCAACTGACAGACGGTTACTGTCAATTCAGCCGAGAACCTGGGGGCTTGACGTGAACGGACAACCCAACACTCGTCTGTCGGACCTGTTCGGCCTGGCCGGCTGGTCCAAGGGCGAACTCGCGAGAATGGTCAACCGGCAGGCGGCGGCCATGGGCCACCCCCAACTGGCGACCGACACCTCACGGGTGCGGCGGTGGATCGACACGGGAGAGATCCCGCGCGATCCGGTGCCGCGAGTGCTGGCAGCCCTGTTCACCGAGCGTCTCGGCCGTGTCGTGACCATCGAGGACCTCGGTCTGGTCCGGCACGGGCGCGTGGGGAAACGGCAGGGCGGCGGGAATGTGGAACATCCCGACGGAGTGCCGTGGGCGCCCGAGCGGACTGCTGCGGTCCTCACCGAATTCACGGGAATGGACCTCATGCTCAACCGACGCGGCTTGGTGGGCGCGGGTGCCGCGCTTGCCGCGGGCTCCGCACTCAGTACTGCCATGCACGAGTGGCTCCACACCGATCCGGCCCTCGTGGCCGACGCCCCCGATTTCGACAATCCCCTGCACGCCGACCCCGCTGGGTTCGACCGCTACGAGGCCGCCCCCATCGGGTCGCAGGAGATCGAAGAACTGGAGCGCTCGGTCGAGGTGTTCCGGGCCTGGGACGCGGCCCGCGGCGGCGGGTTGCAACGCAAGGCCGTGGTGGGCCAACTCAACGAAGTAGGAGGAATGCTCTCCTACCGACACCCCGACCATCTGCAGCGGCGCCTGTGGGGCGTCGCCGCCAACCTCGCCGTCCTCGCGGGCTGGATGTCGCACGACATCGGCCTGGAGCCCACGGCACAGAAGTACTTCATCATCGCCGCCCACGCGGCCCGCGAGGGCGGTGACCGGCCCCGTGCCGGGGAGGCGCTCTCACGAGCGGCTCGCCAGATGGTGCATCTGGGCCGACCAGACGACGCACTCGACCTGATGAAGCTCGCCAAGTCCGGTTCCGGCGACGAGGTGTTGCCCCGCACCCGGGCCATGCTCTACACCATCGAGGCCTGGGCACAGGCCTCCATGGGCAAGGGCCAGGCCATGCGGCGCACTCTCGGCGAGGCGGAGGACCTGTTCGTCTCCGACCGTGGCGACGTACCTCCGCCGAGCTGGATGCAGATGTTCGACGAGGCCGACATGCACGGCATGCAGGCCCTTGCCTACCGCACCCTCGCCGAACACGAGCCGGCCGCGGCCGTCACCGCGCAGCGCCATGCGAAGGAGGCGCTCAAGCTGCGTGAGTCGGGACGGGAGAGGTCACAGATCTTCGACCACATCTCCCTGGCGTCCGCCTGCTTCATCGCAGACGACCCCGAACAGGCCGACCGGTACGCGCGACTGGCCCTGACGTCGATGGGGGCCAACTCCTCCCACCGCACCTGGGACCGGCTGCGCGAGATGTACCGGCTCACCGGGCAGTACTCCAGCTATCCGAAGATCCACGAACTGCGTGAGGAGATCGAACTCGCCCTCCCCAAAGGCACGTTCAAGCCGAAGGGTGGCAACAGCGCGCGGGCGTAGGCCCAGCGGGCAGGACGTAGGTCCGATGGTGAGGGGTCGACCGGCACCGTGACGGTCGTTCGTCAGGGGCCGACCCTGGCCACGAGCACGCAGGCGTCGTCCTCGCGCTCGGTCTCACCGAATTCCTCGACAACCGTCCGCACACAGTCCTGGGCCGTGCGGGCCTCGCCGAAGCGCGGGGCCAGGGCCAGCAGCCTCGGGACGGCCGCCGTTCCTTCGCTGTTCTCGGCCTCGTTCGAGCTGGGCGACCCCCATCGCCGGGGCACCAGTCCGTCCGTGTGCAGGAGCAGCAGGTCGCCGTCCTCGAGTGTCTCCTCGGCCTGTCCGTAGGTGGCACCCGAGGTCGCCCCGAGCAGCACGCCGTCCGGTGCTGTCAGCATGCGCCCCGTCCCGTTGCGGAACAGCAGTGGGGCGGGGTGTCCTGCCTGTGCCCAGGTGAGGGTGCGGGTCTCGGGCCGATAGCGGCAGCAGACGGCGCTGCCGAGGGCCGGTTGGACGGAGGTGTCCAGTAACTGGTTGAGCCAGGACATGAGTTGACCCGGCTGGGTGCCCGCCATGGCCATTCCGCGCAGGGCGCCGATCAGCATCGCCATGCCCGAGGTCACGGAGACTCCGTGACCGGTGAGATCGCCGACGCTCAACAGCGTTTCCCCGCCCGGGAGTTCGAGTGCGTCGTACCAGTCGCCGCCGACCAGTGCGCTGCTGGACGACGGCAGATAACGGGCGGCTAGGTCCAGCGTCTCGGGGCCACGCTGCGGGAACCGCAGGGAGCCACGCCACGGCGGCAGCACGGCTTCCTGCAGCTCGACCGCGAGCCGGTGCTCGGTCTGCGCGATGTGCCGCTGGCGCTGCAGCGAGTCACGCGTCTCGCTCACCGTCCGCTGGCTGTGGCGCAGTTCGCTGACGTCGCGCAGCACGGCCCACATCGAGACGGTGCCACCGTCGGCGTCGAGCACGGGCTCGCCCATCATGTGCACGGTCCGCACCACGCCGTCGGGGCGCTGAATGCGGAACTCTCCGTCGATGGGCTTGGCGTCGATGAGGCAGTCCGTGACCATCGCCGTCAGCAGCGGCCGGTCCTCGTCGTGCACCAGTGACGGCAACTCGTCGAGCGTGAGCGGGGGAGCGGCCGGGTCGCGCCCCAGGATCTCGTAGAGCTCCCCCGACCAACTGGCCTCGTCCGTCAGCAGATTCCACTCGGCGCTGCCGACCCGGCTGAGCAGTGAGCCGCGCCGGGGTGTGGCCGGCACGGCTCGGACGGCGGGGACGGGTGTGGGTGGGACGGGTGCAGGAGAAGGGCCGTCCCGTAGCTGGGCCAAGTGCTCGTCGAGGTCACTGAGTTGATGCAGCGCCAGATTGCACAGCGCACGCTGCCAGCGTCCCTGCGGGTCCTCGTCGTCGGCGGGCGCTTCCCGCCGTACGGCGTCCACCTCGCCGCGCAGCTGCCGCGTCTGCGAAATGAGCGCGTCGACCGTGCCGCGCTGGGGCGGCTGGGCGGCTGAGCGGTCCGCAGAGAGATGGGAGGGCATGACGTACTCCGATGCGGGGACGGTACGACCAAAGGCTGACGGAAGGACCGTTACGACTCTCGCACAGCCTGCGACGCGCTGTAAGGGATTTGGCAACACACGATACGGTGGTGCATCTGGCATATGCCACTGTCCCCGAGGGGTGCTTGCCCGGCCCGCGATCGGTCCGTGTCCTGCGTGGTCAAGTCGTAGGCGGTGTACGTGACTTGGTGGCGTTCGGGGCTACGCCTGCACGCTACTCATTCTCTTGTTCGAGGGTCGTTTGTGCTAGCCCCTCCGTGTTACGGAATCTGGCGCACGAAGTCCTGTACCTCGGCCTCGTAGAGGGGAGCCGGGTCGATGCCCATCGAGGAGAAGTTGCCCTCGATCTCCAGGCTCACCAAGCCGTGGAAGCGGGCCCACAGAATCGTGGCGCGTGAGGCGATCGCCGCCGTGACGTCCTCGATTCCGTGGCGCTTCATCCACTCCTGGAACTGGGCTGCCGCACCCTCGGGAACCGCGGTGTCCCCCTGTGCGAGGGCGCTCACCACGTCCAGTACGACGGTCATGGCCGGCTGCGATGCCTCGACCAGGCTCGTCGACTGTGCGTCGTAGCCCGACAGGGGTGCGCGGAACAGCAGCCGGTAGCGGTGCGGCTCGGCCAGCGCCCAGGCCCGGTACGCCTGTGTGACCGCGGTCAGGCGGACGGCCGCGTCCGTCGCGGCGTTGTCAGATGCGCGGGCGAGCGTGTTCGCCAGGTCTCCGTAGGCGTCGATGACCAGCTCGGTGAGCAGGCTGTCCCGGTTGGTGAAGTAGCGGTAGAGCGCCGGGCCCGTCATGCCCACCTGTTTGGCGATGGCGTTGAGCGACAGTGCCTCCGGGCCGCCTTCGGCCAGCTGTCGCAGTGCCGCTGCCTTGACTTCCTGCCGTACCTGCGCACGGAACCGATCGCGCGGGCCGGGCTTCGTCCGGCTCTCTGCGGCCATGGCCATCGCCTCTTCGTCTGCTGTGGGTGGTCCTTGACTTACGGAATATAGAGGAGCAAGCTTTCATTAGAACCTATCACGAACACATGAAGCTATTACGAAATGAAGGAGCCTGACCTCATGGACAACGAGACCGTCGCCGACGTGGTGACCGAAGTCGTTCTCCCCGGCGTCGTGGAGCCGTCCGGCCTGGAAATCCGCACCCGTCCCGCGGCACAGCCCGGTGCGGGTGAGGTCGTACTGGCCATGGAGGCCTCCGGGGTGTCGTTCGCCGAACAGCAGATGCGCCGCGGCAAGTACTACGACCAGCCGCCGTTTCCCTTCGTCCCCGGCTACGACCTGGTAGGCGTCGTCGTCCGGGTCGGCGAGGGAGTGGACGCCTCGCTGATCGGCCGCCGGTTCGCCGCGCTGACGAAGGTCGGCGGCTGGGCCAGTCAGGTCGTGCTGCCTGCCACCGACCTGGTCGAGGTTCCCGGCACACTGGACCCCGCCGACGCCGAGACGGTGGTCGTCAACGGCATCACCGCCTGGCAGATGCTGCACCGCATAGCCAAGGTCCGTGCCGGGCAGACGGTGCTGGTGCACGGAGCGAACGGAGGCGTGGGCTCGACCTTGGTGCAGCTGGCCACCCACGCGGGCATCCGTGTGATCGGCACCGCCTCGCCCCGCCACCACGACGCGGTGCGCGCGCTCGGTGCGACGCCACTCGACTACCGCGCCGCCGATCTGCCCGCCAGGGTCCGGGAGTTGGCACCGGACGGCGTCGACGCCGTCTTCGACCACGTCGGCGGTGACGGGATCGTCGGCTCCTTCGGCCTGCTGGCCGCGGGCGGCACGCTCGTCTCGTACGGCAGCGCCGCCACCCGGGACATCGCCGGGTCCTCCAAGCTGCCCATCCTCAAGCTCATCGGGCGGCTGTTCCTCTGGAAGCTGCTGCCCAACGGCCGGCGGACGCACTTCTTCAACATCTGGGCGGGCAAGCGCCGTTCGGCCGCCTTCCACTCCCGACTGCGCACTGACCTCGGGCATGTCTTCGCCCTGCTGGCCGATGGTTCCATCACCGCACAGGTCGCGGCCCGCATCCCGGTCAGCCAGGCCTCGGAGGCCATGCGGCTGGCGGAGTCCGGCACGGTCACCGGCAAGGTGATCCTCGTCCCCGACACCCACGCCTGAGCAGCGCAGTTACCTGCTTGCCTGCTGCTGCGTGACCTTGCCCCGGTTCACCGGCCGGATCGAGACGGGCGGGGTCGTCAGCGGTTGGCGCGCGCATAGAGTTCCGGGCGCCGGGCGAGTTCGACGGTCACCCGGCCGCCGCTCTCCTGCGCCAGGACTCCCGCCTCGGCGACGGCGGACGCCGCGTACCCGTCCCAGACGCTGGGTCCGGTGACCCGGCCCTCGCGGGTGGCGTTCACCCACGCCTGCACCTCGCGGTCGTAGGCGTCCGCGAACCGTACGAGGTAGTCCTGCGCCACCTCCTCGTACGCGCCGCCACCGGTCGTCACGACCATCGTGTGCCCGTCCCCGATCCGCGCGCTCCCGCTCTCACAGACCGCCTCGCACCGCACCTGGTAGCCGAAGCCGGAGTTGACGAAGATCTCCACGTCGACCAGGGCGCCCTCCGCCGTCTCGAACAGCACGAGCTGGGGGTCGAGAAGACCCTCCGGGGCGTGCGAGGTCGGGCGCGGACGCAGCACCGTCACGGCCGTGAGCTCCTGGTCGAGCAGCCAGCGCGCGGCGTCGATCTCGTGCGAGACGGAGCTGTTGACCAGCATCGCGGTGGTGAAATGAGGCGGCGAGGAGACATTGCGGTGCGTGCAGTGGAGCATCAGCGGACGGCCCAACTGCCCACTCTCCAGCAGCGACTTGAGACGCTGGTACTCGGCGTCGTACCGGCGCATGAACCCGACCTGCGTCAGCCGCCGGCCGAGCCGCGCCTCGGCCTCCACGACCCGCAGCGCGCCGGCCGACTCCGGAACCATCGGCTTCTCGCACAGCACCGGCAGGCCGCGCGCGAAGGCCGCGAGCAGCGCCTCCTCGTGCGCGGGCCCGGGGGACGCGATCAACACGGCCTGTACGCCGGGTGCGTCGAGCGCGGCCGTCGCGTCGGCGTGCACCGAGACGCCGTCGATTCCGGCCACGGCGTCCTTGACCCGCTCCGTATCGGGATCCGCGACCGCGGCGACCCGAGCGCCGCTCACCACCCGGTCGATTCGCCGTATGTGGTCGGCACCCATGTGTCCCGCACCCAGGACCGCTACACCCAGTAGTTCACTCACGCGCTCCGCACCTTTCCCGCCGGCAACTGGGGATCATTGTCGGCCGGGGAGATCAGTAACGCAGCACCCCTGCGATCCCTTTCGCGTCCCCGAGGCTGCCGTCGGGGACGAAACGTACCTCGGCGCCGGTCTCCAGACACTGTTCGACGATCTCGTCGACGATGTCCTCGCGGGCGTCCAGATCACCGCTCTCGGCCGGGACGAGATGGTCACCGCCGTCGTCACGTACCGTCACGCGGAAGTTCTCCTCGACGGCGAGCAGTTGGACGCGGCCCTCACCCGCGCTCTGCCACACCTCGTCGACCCCGGCGGCGAACGCCTTGCGGCTACGCGCCGATTCGAGTTCCTGCGCCACGGCGTCGACGTCCTTCTTCTCCTCGGCGCTGATCAGCGGACGTACCGCCTGCCACACCGCGTCGGGCGTGCCGTGCGCGAGGCCGCCGTGCGGGATGTGCGCCGCTTCCTTGGTGACGGTGCCGATCTCGTCTAGGAGGGAGAGAGCGGCGGTCTCACCGGTGACGTACAGCCGTCGCGGATGCTTGCGCAGGACGGCGCTGACGGCGGTGTCGGCGTCCCGCAGGAAGTGCCGTGTCTGCTCGTCACGGAAGGAGCTGGGCAGGTTGCCGACGCGTTCCTGGCGCTCGGCGTCCGGGTCCTCCAGGCTCCGCGTGAGCGGAAAGCCCCCGGAGTGCTCCTCGACGACACGGTCGACGCCGCCGTTCCACAGCGCGATGCGGTCGGCCGAGACCGAGAGCACCCAGAACGGCCGCTCGGAGGCCTGTGCGGCGACGAGATTGCGGGTCAGGAAGGTGTCCGAGAGCACCACACGCTCCGGAACGGTGCGGGCCAGCGACCAGACCTGGTGTTCGCCGGGCGCAGCGAAGATCGCCAGGCCGTCCTCGGCGTGCGTCAGATCGATCTCCGCGAGGGCCCGGTCGAGCTGTTCGACGAGGTCCAGCCGCCGTTCGCGGGTGACCGACGGATCCGCCTCCAGCTGCTTCTTGGCCTCGGCCACCACATTGCGCAGCCGGACCGGATCCTGGGCGTTGTCGGGTTCGCGGCGGTGGGTCGGCGTCAGCACGGAGACCGCGGGATAGGGCCGGGGCCTGCGCAGTTCGGTCAGGGTCGCGGGACTCAGTGCGTGCTCCATACCTGCACGATAGGACTAATTCGCTTATCGGGCACTTGGTGCATTTGATCGTGCGGGACCCCGTGGAGTTCTGCGGGGTCCCGCACCACCTCCGCGCCCGGACCACATGGCTACTTGCGCGCTGCCGAGTGCCCTACTTGAGCCCGAGTGCCTTGTCCGCGGCGGCCACCGACGGCTTCCACCACGTCGTCACCGGCTCCCACACCAGGACCGCGTCACCGGCGCCCAGCTCCGGCGCGGTGAAGGTACGGCCGAACCGCGAGGGGTCGGCGGAGACGGTGATCGAGTCCACCCGGCGGGCCTCGGGGTCGGCAGGGTCGACGATCGCGCGTACGGCCGCGTACGCGGTCTTGCCCGCGCCGATCCGGTACGGCCCGCTCTCCCCGGCGGGCACCGGCAGGGCCGCGCCGTCGAGGTCCCCGAAGGTGACGGTCGGGATGCGGTCGACGGTGCAGGTCCGCTGGGAACGGTTGGTGACACTGATGTGTACGACGGTGGCGTTCGCGGACTGGTGTGCCGCAAGGGTGAGGGCCATCTCCGGGCAGGCGGCGACCTTGGTGGCGGTCGGGGTCTGGGCTACGGCGGCCGAGCCCTGAGGCGCGGCGACGAGCAGCGCCGCGGCGGCGGTCGCGAGGGTGAGGACGGGACGGATACGCATCGGTGGTGTTCCCCCTGTGAAGCTGCGATGGGCATGTAGAAGCTGTGCCGGGCATGTATACGGGTGCTGCGGCGTGCCCGGTCGAGGCGACGCCTGCCCAGTGTGACGGCCGGGAAGATCGAGGGGTTGTAGCCGATCTGTCCGTGTTACACGGCTGTTGCATTTCCTTGCGTTCGGTTCTCGCACGAGCCCCGGGCTTCAGTCTCCGGAGTCCGGCGGCCCGCATGGGCCCGGGGTTCAGTCGTCGGAGTCAGGCGGCCCGCACGAACTGCCGTTGTCCGGCAGGGAGCCGTACAGCAGGAAGTCGTCGACCTTCTGGTGCACGCACTTGGAGGACGCGTACCCGGTGTGACCGTCGCCCTTGTTGTCCAGCACGACGGCCGACGAGCCGAGCCGCCCGGCGGTCTCCAGGGTCCAGCGGTACGGAGTCGCGGGGTCGCCGCGGGTGCCGACGAGGAGCATCTTGGGGGTGCCTACGTCGCGGACCTCGTCGCGTATGTAGTCGGTGCCCTTGGGGCGGCCGTAGCACATCAGCACCTGGGTGAGCCGGTACTCGCCGAAGACCGGGGACACCTGCGCGTACTCGGTGCGCAGTTTGTCGATCTCCTTGGTGACCTGGTCGGCGGAGGGCCGGTCGGGGTCGTCCGCGCAGTTGATCGCCATCAGGGCGGCCGGGAGGTTGTCGATGGGGACGTCCACCGGGTCGACAAGGCCGCCGTCCGGGCTGGCCGTCACGGTCAGTTCGTCGTCCTTCCGGGCTGGCGCGGCCGATCCGCTGTCCGTCTTGGCTGCCGTGGACGTGTCGTCGTCCGGTTGGGCTGCCGCGGCCGTGCCGCCGTCCGGCTGGGCTCCCACGGCGGTGCCGGGGAAGGCCGCGCCACCCGACAGCTGCATGAGCCAACGGGTGTCGCCGTCCTGGAGCAGGGAGTTGAGGGCCTGCTCCAGGGTGGGCCACATCTGGCGGCTGTACAGCGCCTGGCTGATGGCGCCCACGAGGTCCTGGCCGGAGAACTCCTGGCCGAAGTCGGCCGGGACCGGGTCCGCGTCCAGTGAGCCGATGAGTTGGACGACCTCTTTTCGGGCGCTGCGCGGATCCTGCCCGAACGGACAGGTCAGGTCCTTCGTGCACCAGGTGAGGAAGTCGTCCAGCGCGGTCTGCTGCCCCTCCGCGCCCACCAGTCCCTGCTCGGCCAGCGGTTCGGTGAGCGTGTCCACGCCGTCGAGGACCAACCGGCCCGTCTTTTTGGGGAACTGGGCCGCGTACACCGCGCCCAGACGCGTTCCGTAGGAGAAACCGAGGTAGTTGAGCTTCTTGTCGCCGAGCGCCTGACGCATCACGTCCATGTCCCGGGAGGCGTTGACCGTGCCGATGTGGCGCAGTACGGGCCCCGAGTGCTTGGCGCATTCGTCCGCGGCTCTGCGCATCGCTTTGAGGGCGTCCTGCGGATCGCTGCTGTCGGCGCTGTCGTCCGTCGTGCCGTCGCCCTCGTCGGCACCCTCGCCGCAGCTGACCGGTGAGGACTGGCCGACGCCTCTGGGGTCGAAGGTGACCACGTCGTAGCCGTTCGTCAGGCCCATGAAGTCCTCGCCGCCGACGGCGAGTTGGGGTATCCCCGCACCACCGGGTCCACCGAAGTTCAGCAGCACCGAACCCCGTGACTTTCCCGTCGCGCGATAGCGGGCCAACGCCAGGTCCAGTGTTCCGTCACCGGGGTTCGCGTAGTCCAGCGGGACGGTCACCTTCCCGCACTGCATGTCCTTGGGCATCTCGTAGCCCTTGCACGCGGACCACTTGATCTTCTGGCCGTAGAAACGGGACAGGTCGGGAGCGTCGGCGGCCGTCGCCACCGAGGGCAGTCCGGCCGCCAGCAGGGCCAGCGTCACGGTCGTGGCTCCGGCGAACGCACAGCGTTGGTGCACGGACAGCATGCATGCCTCCAGGTATGCCCGGCTGCCCCCTCGCTCACGATAAGCGCGGGTCCCGGCGGTCGCCTCTGGGCGAGCGGAACGGGCCGCGGTGCCTTAATCTGCGCGCCCGCGGGATGCCGACCCACGACCTTTCAGGAGCGTCGATGCCGGTTCCGGGAGCCCCCTCGCCAGTTCGATAAACGTGACGCTCGATGGGGTGAAAGACCGATAAGCCATAACTCGGATGGTTCTCCCGCGTTTTATGGCATGCGGGCGACCGCCCGCGACCATGTCTGGAAGGCAGGGACCCTATGAAACGGGTTACCCGAAATGGATTGATCGTCGCAGTCGCCGCCTCGGGCGCGATGGCCGTGACCATGCCGGCGCACGCCGACTCCGCGGCGGACGGCACCGCGGCGCTCTCGCCCGGTCTGATCTCCGGCAACACCATCCAGCTCCCGGTGCACGTTCCAGTGAACGTGTGCGGGAACACCGTGAACGTCGTCGGGCTCCTCAACCCGGCGGCGGGCAACAGCTGCGCCAACGAGAGCGGCGGCGGGCCCGGGGCGCCCGGAGGAACACGGGGCGGCGGCGGTGCCGGGGCGCCCGGAGGGACGCAGGGCGGTGCCGTCGCACAGAGCAGCGGAAAGGATTCGCCAGGTGTGCTCTCCGGCAACGGCGTGCAGCTTCCCATCGATCTCCCCGTCAACGTCACGGGCAACTCCGTGAGCGTCGTCGGTATCGGCAACGCGGCCATCGGCAACGAGTCCACGAATGTCTCCGGCCGGCCCGACCGCCCGGTCAAGCCCGCCCCGAAGCCGCCCGCCCCGCCCACCAAGGCGCACACGCCTCCTGGCACTCCCCGTCACCAGGCCCCGCCGCAATACGTGGCCTCCCTCGCCGACACCGGCGCGGACCGGACGCTGCCCGCCATCGCCGCGAGCGCCGCCCTGATCCTGGGCGGGGCCGCCCTGTACCGGCGATCCCGGCCGGTCGCGGCCCGCTGATCTCACCCACCACCACCCACCACCCATCGCCCACCGAGGCCGGAAGGCCCATCGGGGAAGGCCCCGTCCGCCCATGGCGGGTGGGGCCTCCTTCGCGTTACTGGGACGGGTAACGCCTCCTTCGCGTCACCGGGACGAGTGGGGCTTCCGCGTCGTCACTGGGACGGGTGGAGATCTTCGCGGAGGATGCTGTAGCGCACCAGGTCACGCCAGCCGCCGTCACGGAACACGACACTGCGGAGCACCCCCTCACGCGTGAACCCGGCCTTTTCCAGGGCGCGTTGCTCAGCGATGTTGCCCACCTCGGTGTCCGCCTCGATGCGCGCTACGACGGTGTGCGCGAAGAGATAGCCGACCAACTGCCGCTGGGCCTCGGTTCCCACACCCCTGCCGCGTGCCTCCGGCAGCAGACCGATGCCCATGTTCCAGTAGTACGAGGGCCGGCCGAAGGAGATCTTCCGCCAGGAGACGAACCCCAGCCGTTCGTCGTCACACACCACCATCAACTGCCCCGCGTCGTCTGTCAGCAGCCCGTGCTCCGCCCACTGACGTCGCCAGCGATGGGGGTCCCACCAACCGAACCACTGAAAGGGCTCCGCCGTCTCCCGGTCCGCCAGGAAGCGCTCCATGATCGGCAGGTCGTCCTCGGCCACCGGCCGCAGTGTCACGCGATCGACGCTCATGAGCGGCAACCCTAAGTCTCGGACCAGGGAGTGTGTATGGCTCTGGCCGAATCGCCTGTAGCGCGCGGTGATCGTCGCGGAGATCGGGAAGGATGCCACGCGTGCGGCCGACCACCGCACAGGCGCACTCGCAATGCGCAGACGCACCCCGCATGAATGGGAGCCCCCACATGACCTCTCCGGGACCCGAAGGCTTTGTCGTCACGCAGGCCTCGCCCGACGACTGGAAGGTGGTCCGCGGGTGGGCGGCGGACGAGGGCTGGAATCCTGGCCTCGCCGACAGCGTGAGTTTCTTCGCGCAGGACCCCGACGGGTTCTTCCTCGGTCGGCTCGACGGTGAACCGGTCTCGGCCATCTCGGTCGTCAACTACGGCGCCGACTACGCCTTCCTGGGCTTCTACCTCGTACGCCCCGACCTGCGCGGTAGCGGCCACGGCATCGCCACCTGGAAGACGGCCCTCGCGCACGCCGGTGACCGGACCGTCGGTCTCGACGGAGTGGTCGCGCAGCAGGACAACTACCGTCAGTCCGGCTTCGAACTCGCCTACCGCACCTCCCGTTTCGGTGGAACCGTCCCTGTGGGAGAGGAGCCGACGGGAGTGCGGCCCGCCGAGGCGGCGGACCTCGCGGCCATCACGGCGTACGACAGCGCCTGCTACCCGGCCGACCGGCCGCGTTTCGTGAAGTCGTGGCTGAGCGGCGCGGGTCACCGTACTTATGTCCGCCGGACGGAGGGACGGCTCACCGGGTACGGCGTGATCCGGCCGGGCCGCGACGCCCTGCGCATCGGACCGCTGTTCGCCGACACCGCCGAGGACGCGCGGGAGTTGCTCCTCGCGCTGGCCGGCGAGGCGGCCGGACGGGAGGTCGCCATCGACATCCCCGGGACGAACGTGGCCGCAGTCGCACTGGCCGAGGAGTTCGGCCTCACCCCTTCGTTCGACACCGCCCGGATGTACACGGGTCCGGTCAGGCCGTTCGCGGGTGAGCGCGTGTACGGAGTCACCACCCTCGAACTCGGCTAGGCGCGTGTGGCGTTGGAGGTGACGGCCGTCTTCGGACGGCTCTCTGTGGGGCGCCGCGCGGGGAAGGCCCGCCGGTGCCCCACCGCCACGACGGCCAGCGCGGCCGCGATCAGGGGCAGTGCTGTCCAGGGCAGGGCTTCGGCGCCCGCACCCTCCAGGACGAGCCCGCCGGTGAGCGAACCGGCGGCGATGCCAGCGTTGTAGACAGTGGTCTGCAGTGAGGTGGCCACATCGGCGTTGACGGGTCCCGAGGCGTCGACCAGCGCGGTCTGGATCAGGGTCGGCGCTCCGCCGAACGCGGCGCCCCACAGGGCGACCGAGGCGAGGAGTACGGCGGGGCTGCTCGCGTACAGCCCCAGGGCGAGCAGGGCGCACGCGATCGTGGCGAGGGCAGCCAGCAACATCGGTCGCAGGTGCGTGTCGACCAGTACGCCGGTGATCCAGATCCCGACGACCGTGGCCACCCCAAACACCAGCAGGACCAGACCTGTGTGGCCGAACCCCACATGCTCCGCGAACGGGGCGACGTACGTGTACATCACCTGGTGTCCCAGGAGCAGCAGCAAGGTGACGGACAGAACGGTCGCGATCCCCGGCAGGGCGGCGACCCGGTGCAAGGGCACGCGTGCACCCGCCGCCTCACCGGGGAAGCCCGGAACCCTCCAGCGCACCCAGACCACGAGCAGCACGGCGATGACCGTCAGCAGCGCGAAGACCGTGCGCCAGCCGAGTGCGTCGGCCAGTGCGGTGCCCGCGGGGACGCCCAGCGACAGGGCGAGCGTGATCCCCGCGAGGACGATCGCGATGGCGCGGCCGCGCCGCTCGGCGGGGACCATGCGGGCCGCGTACCCGACGAGCATCGCCCACATCAGGCCACCCATGACTCCGGCGGCGAGCCGGGCCACGAAGGTGAGCGCGTACGCGGACGACAGCGCGGTGACCGCGTTGCAGCAGGCGAAGCCCACGAGCGCACCGATCAGTACCGGGCGGCGCGGCAGACCGCGCAACGCGGCGGTGAGCGGTACGGCGGCGAGGAAGGAGGCGAGCGCGTAACCGGTCACCAGGAACCCGACGCGCCCCTCCGAGACGCTCAGGTCCGATGCCATCCGCGGCAGCAGACCCGCGGGCAGCAGTTCGGTCATGACGGCGGTGAAGGCGGCCGTGCACAGGGCCAGGAGCCCTGACAGCGGGAGCGCGGCGGCAGGCGTGGTCGTGCTGCCGGCGGGCGGGGCGACGGTCATGGGACCATGCTGAAACCTTCACATCAGTGTGAGGGCAAGGGTGGCTGTCCAGGGGGAGTCATGAAGATCGGTGAACTGTCGCGCCGGACCGGTGTCCCCACCCGGATGCTGCGGTACTACGAGGAGCAGGACCTGCTCCACCCGGCGAGGGGAGTGAACGGCTATCGCGAGTACGGCGATGCGGCTGTCCAGTGCGTCCAGCAGATCCGCGGGCTGCTCGACTCCGGGCTCACCACCGAGATCATCCGCGCCATCCTGCCGTTTCTGTCCGGCCCCGGCGAGATCCATCTCCACCCCGAGTGCCTGACTCCGGAGACCGCCGCGCTGCTGAGCGACGAGATCGACCGCATCCAGAGCCGCATCGACTGCCTGGGCCGCAACCGGGACGCGCTGCGGGCGTATCTGGCGGCGGTCCGGTCCGACCGCCCGGACCGCGTCAGCTAGCCAGTTCCCGCGCGCGCCGCGCGGCCTCGCGCACCGGTCCGTGGTGGACGGGACCGTGCCCGGGGAGCAGCACGTCCGCGGCGAGGGCCTCGATGTGCGCCAGCGAGGCGCGGGCCTTCGCGCGCTCCGCGTCGAACATGGCCGGCAGGAGCTGCGGACCCCGGACCCGTGACGTGGGGTGTCCGCTGACCAGGGCGTCGCCGGAGATCAGGATTCCGGCATCCGGTAGGTGGAAGACACAATGGCCCGCCGTGTGGCCGGGCGTGTGCACCGGAACCGGCCGGCCGGGCAGATCGAGCGCGCCCTCTTTGGGGAACGGCTCGGGCCTGGTCATGTGGACGTCCGCCTTGCCGCCCGACTTGATGGCGTGCAGCGCCCACGGCAGGACGCCGGGACGCCAGGCCTGGCGCATCACCTGGCCGATGCTGACCTGGTGCAGGAACTCCCGGCGTGCGTGCGGCAGTTCGGCCTCGTGCAGGTGGATGGGGATGCCGAAGGTGCTGCTGAGGTACTCGGCCGAGCCCAGGTGGTCGTTGTGCGCGTGCGTGATGAGTACGCCCGTGACTGCCTTGGGGGAGTGGCCGAGCGCGTCCAGTGAGGCCAGGACCGCCTGGCGGTCGCTGGGATAGCCCGTGTCGACGAGGGTGACGGCGTCGCCCTCGGTCAGGATCACCCAGTTCGTGTTGCTGCCGTGGACCAGATGGACTCCGGCGGCCACCTCGACCATTGCCCCGTCGTGCATGGGCTTCTCTCCAGACGTCTGAGAACTTTCCCGGCCGGGTGTGGCCGTGTCAGGGCGAAGGTATCGCGCCTGCCTGAGAGCGTTTCGACCGCACTCGGTCCGTTTCGCCGAGCGTGTTGGACGAGCGTGTTGGACGGACGTGTCGGAAGGACGTGAACGGCCGTTGCGGCCAAGGGGGTTGACGCGCCACGGACAAGGCGCTGCCATATGGCGAGTCGCGTTGACTTTTGTTCGACTCTGCGAACAGACCGCTCAAAGGGGAGCCGTATGTCCACTATTTCGAACACGCCGTTGCTCAAGCGCCTACTGAGACGCGCGGTCGTCCAGTGTGCCGTCCTGTGTCTCGCAGCTGCCGGGCTGGCCGGTCTGGGCCGCTCGGCGGCACCGTTCACGGCAGAGCCGACCACCGTCAGCACCAACCAGATCGGGGTCACCCCCGCCCCGATGGGCTGGGCGTCGTGGAACAGCTTCGCCAGCACCATCGACTACAACTCCATCAAGGCTCAGGCCGACGCCCTCGTGTCGTCCGGCATGGCGGCCGCGGGCTACAAATACGTCAACATCGACGAGGGCTGGTGGCAGGGCGCGCGCGACAGCGGCGGCAACATCAGCGTCGACACGGCCCAGTGGCCCGGCGGGATGAAGGCCATCGCCGACTACATCCACAGCAAGGGGCTCAAGGCCGGGATCTACACCGATGCCGGACTGAACGGCTGCGGCTACTACTACCCGACCACGCAGCCCGCCGCGCCCAACACCGGAATGGAGGGCCACAACCAGCAGGATCTGCAGTCCTTCCAGAACTGGGGCTTCGACTTCGTCAAGATCGACTGGTGTGGCGGCTCCGCCGAGGGCCTCGACCAGGAGACGACGTACAAGGCGATCCGCGACGCGAACGCCGCCGCGACCGCCGTCACCGGACGCCCGCTCGTGCTGTCGCTCTGCGAGTGGGGCACGGGCAACCCTTGGAACTGGGCCGCCGGCACCGGTGACCTGTGGCGCACCAGTACCGACATCGTCTTCTGGGGGAACAACCCGACGATGTCCAACATCCTGGCCAACTTCGACAAGTCCCTGCACCCCGCCGCCCAGCACACCGGCTACTACAACGACCCGGACATGATGACGATCGGCATGTCCGGTCTGAGCGCCGCGCAGAACCGCACCCACATGGGTCTGTGGGCGATCGCCGGAGCGCCACTGCTCGCGGGCAACAACCTCGCCACCATGAGCGCGTCGACCGCCTCGATCCTCACCAACTCCGAGGTCATAGCAATCGACCAGGACGCGCGCGGTCTGCAGGGCGTCGAAGTCGCCGAGGACAGCACGGGTCAGCAGGTCTACAGCAAGATCCTCTCCGGCACCGGGAAGCGCGCGGTCCTGCTGCTGAACCGTACGTCCGCGGCGGCCGACATCACCGCCCGCTGGCAGGACTTGGGACTGACCACGGCGTCGGCCGCGGTGCGCAACGTGTGGTCGGCGTCCAACATCGGCTCGTACGCGACGAGTTACACCGCCGCCGTGCCCGCCGGGGAGGCCGTCCTGCTCACCGTCTCCGGCACCGAGGGCTCCGGGACGACGTACGAGGACACCACCTCGGCAACGACGCCGATGTTCACCGGGGTCACCGCGGCCGGCGCGGGCACGAAGCTGATCGACGTCAGCTACGCCAACTCCGGTTCCACAGCACGTAAGGCGACCTTCCGGGTCAACGACCAGTACACCCAGACGCTCACCCTGCCGCCCACCGGGTCGTCGACCACGTACCGCACGGTTTCCGTGCTGGCCCACCTGGCGAAGGGGTCGAACACGCTGGCCTTCGGGACATCGGGTACCGCACCCGACATCGACGCCGTCGCCGTCCGCGCCATCCCGGGCACCAACGGCACGGCGATCGTCGGCACCGGCTCCGGGCGCTGCCTCGACCTCTTCAAAAGCTCCATCGGCAACAACACCCAGGCCGAACTCTGGGACTGCGGCGGAGGCCAGAACCAGACCTTCACGTACACCTCGCGCAGCGAACTCGTCGTGTACGGCAACAAGTGCCTCGACGCCTACAACAGCGGCACGGCCAACGGCACCAGAGCCATCATCTGGGACTGCAACGGCGGCACCAACCAGAAGTGGACCCTCAACTCCAACGGCACCATCACCAACAACGTCTCGGGGCTGTGCCTCGACGCGATCGGCAACGGCACGGCGAACGGCACGATGATCGATCTGTGGTCGTGCAACGGGGGAGCGAACCAGCAGTGGACCCGCAACTGAGCGGCGGCTGAACTCGGTTGGCCGGGCGGGGGTGGTGTTCCTTGGAGCCCCCCGGTTGCAGGGGCGGCCGCTGTGCGAAGCGGTCGCCGCTGCCATCCGTCCGAGCTGGCCGTGGCTCCCCTCGGCGTCAAACAGGGCCGGGAGCTGCGGCGTTGGCGGAACGGTCAACGGGTGTCGGGTGCGTTGGTGCCGGCTGGCAGGCTCAACGGGCCGCGCGCGGTTCGGTGTTGGCGGAATATTCGACGAGCATCGCGTGGCTCAGTGTTGACGGGCCCGTGCACCGCGCATCCGCTGGGCCCGCGTCGACCAAGCCGCTCAACCGGCGTCAGGCGCACCGGCATTGACCGCCCGCCGTACCTGCCGCGCGATCAGGGCGTAGACCTCCCGGGCCCTTTGGTCATCCTTGCCGTCGTACCCGTGGTCGGCCTCGGCCACGTCGTGGTACTCGACCAGCGCATCCGCCTTCCGCAGGCGTCCGGCGTAGTGCTCGCCCTCCGCCTTGAGGACGTCGAACTCCGCCGTGATCACCAGGGCCGGGGCGATGCCCTTGAGGTCCGCGGTGTCCGACGGATGGGCCGGCGATGCCAGCCGGTCGGCGCGCTCGCGCGGGTCCGGGATGTACGCGCTGTTGAAGATCTCCCCCATCCAGGGGCGCAGCATCGGCTTGGCGATGGCGGCACGCTTGTCGCCGACGCTGGTCACGAGGTCCAGCGGTGGGTAGTGCAGCACCTGGAGCGCGATCGAAGGGCCGCCTTCCTCCAGAGCCTGGCGCGCGACGGCCGCGGCGAGACCGCCGCCGGCGCTCTGCCCGCCCACGGTGAGCCGTCCGCCGTCCCAGCCGTGCTCGGCACCGTGCGAGGCGATCCACCGGACGACCTCGTACGCCTGCCGGGGCGGGGCGGGAAACCGGTGCTGCGGGGCGACGGCGTAGTCCACGTTGATCACGACCACGCCCGCCTCCGCCGCCAGATACCGGCACAGCGGATCGTCGATCTCCGTCAGCGGGATGACATAGCCGCCGCCGTGGAAGTTGACGTGCACCGGGGGCGGTGTGCTCGCGGACGCGGTCGCGGGTATGTACACCACGACCCGGGCCGGAGGGATCGAGGTGGGGATCATCAACTCGCTTGCGGTGCGCGGGAATTCCGGGAAGCGCCCGTGAAAGGAAGCGTCCGAGCCACGGCCTTCGGTGCGCCGGCTCGCCGCCAGGACGAGGCGCTGGATCGACTTGGCGGCGAAGGCGGCCACGGCCGGCCGGGCGAGGAGAGACATACGGTTCCGTTCGTCGAGCCGTCCCGCTCATCGACAGGAATCCTGTCAATCTGGTCGGGTGATGCTAGCACGGGACGGTTGCCCCTCTCGGCGGTTTCCCAGGGACGCCTGCTTCCCGGTACGTGCTCCGTCGGTACGGTCGTCTGTCGCGCGTCCGGGGTGGCGCCCGCGCCGGTGGCGACGGCCTTGGTGGCGACCCCCTCTCTGGTGTCGGCGAGGACAGCATGGAATGTGATGAATAGTCACATTAAGTTAGGCTAACCTAAGGGTGGCCAGCTCAGTTCCCCTTTCACCCGGAGTCCAGCCGTATGTTCGAGCGCGTGCCGCCCGAGGGCACCCCGCACCACCCGCCCCGACTGCCGCGGCCCGACGCGCTGCCGCGACTCCCGGAACCGGGCTGCCCGCTGCCCACGCCGCAAGGTGTCGAGGAGTTCTGGTCCGGGATCCGCCGACTTGGCACCCCGCTCGTCTCGCCCGATCCCCGAGGCGGCGCCGACCACGTGGCCGTCACCTTCCTGTGGCGCGGAACCCCCGCCACCCGCGCCGTCCAGGTCCTGCCCAACAAGCTCGGCGACCCGCGCGTCCCCGAGGGCAACCTGATGGAGCGGGTCCCCGGCACCGACATCTGGCACTGGACGCTCCGTCTGCGCGACAACTGGCGCGGTACTTACGAGTTCTACGTCGACGAGGGCGAGGGGCCGGAGCCGGGCACCCCCGACTACTGGCGATGGCTGCGCATCCAGCGGCGTGCCGACCCCCTTAACACCCGCACGCTTCCTCGACGTTGGGGCGGTGACCCCGTTCCGTACGCCGAACTCCCGGGCGCCCCGAGCGCGCTGGACTGGACGCCGAGGCCGGACGTCGCCCGCGGCACGACCACCGAGCACAAGGTGGAGAGCGCGCACCTGGGAGGCCGGCGCCGGGTCTGGCTGTATGAACCCCCGATGCCGGAGCGTGGGTTGGAGGACCTGCCCGTCCTGGTCCTGCTCGACGGTGAGCACTGGCAGCCGGGACTCGGTCTCTCGTACCTCCTCGACAACCTCATCGCGGACGGCCGTATCCCGCCCCTCGTCGCCGTCCTGCCCGAGTCCGTGGACGCGGACACCCGTTGGGCGGAACTGACGTGCCGTCCGGAGTTCGTCGCCTTTCTCGCGGACGAGCTGCTCCCGTGGGCGGCCGGGCGACTGCCGGTCACGGACGACCCCGCGCGCACGGTGATCGCCGGCCAGAGCCTCGGCGGACTCACCGCCGCCTTTGCCGGCCTCACGGCCCCGCACCGCTTCGGCAACGTCCTCGCCCAGTCGGGCTCGTTCTGGTGGCCCGTAGGCCCGGAGCCGGAGTGGCTGACCGGGCGCATCGCCGAGACCCCCCGCCTTCCGGTGCGCTTCCGCCTCTCCTTCGGCGAACAGGAGTGGGTCGCCCTCCCCGCCGCCCGCCGCCTGCGGGACACCCTCGCCGCCGCAGGCTACGACGATGCCTCCTACCGCGAGTTCAACGGCGGCCACGACTACCTGTGCTGGCGCACCGAACTGTCCGACGGGCTGGTGGGGTTGCTGTCCGGAGCCTGAACCTGGGTGCCCTGCGCCTGGCTGCGTTGAGGTGCTCATCCCCGCCCCGCCTCCACCCGGCCCGCGCATGCCTCGTGCGGGGCCGGGCCGAACAGAGCGGTCCAGCCCGCGGGCACGGCACGCCAGGCCGGCCACAGCGACAACTGCCCCCGGGAGTTATCCAGTACGAGATGCGTGTCCTGGACCTCGGCCCCCGGATCGAACGGTCCGGACTGGAGGGTCATGCGTCGAGCTCCTTCAAGCGGGCCGCCAAATGCGCGGCGATGTCGTCGAGGTGCCTGTCCCGCATCAACTGCGGGTGCGTGCAGTCCAGGTCGTGGTTGACGACGGCACCGGTCACATGCGCGCCCCAGGCGTCCCGGGTGAGCCAGTCCTCAGCACGTGGCGCCGCGGCCGTGAAGAACAGCAAGTCGCCCTCGTACAAACGGTGTTGGTGCTCGCGCATCATGCGGGCGTGGTTGGGCACGATGTCGACGATCTTCGACAGGGTGTGATCGCTGAGCCCGGCGAGCGGGCTGCCCGCTCGGCGCAGCGTGGCGAGTACGTCGTCCTTGGTGCGCTCGTCCGTGCGATCGAAGCCCGCCATGCGCAGTACGGCGGTCAGCGCGTCGCCCTCCTCGGGCGCGGGCCGCTCGCGCCACTGCTCGGCCGGGAACGCGTCGAGCAGCGCGAGGAGTTCGACCTCCTCCCCGGCCTCTTGGAGCAGCACGGCAACGGTGTGCGCGAGGATCCCGCCGACGGACCAGCCGAGGAGACGGTACGGACCGTGCGCCTGGACCTCGCGGATCCGCTCGACGTAGTCGGCCGCCTCGTCCTGGAGCGTGCTCGGCAGCGGCTCGTCACGGACCAGGCCGCGCGCCTGGATGCCGTACACGGGCTGCCCCGGACCGAGTCGGGCGGACAGGCCCGCGTAGCACCAGGAGATACCGCCCGCCGGATGGAACGCGAACAGCGGACGCCGGTCACCCTCGGCGCGCAGCGGCAGTACGACGTCCAGCGCGTCCCCGGAAGCCGGTCCCGCCCCTTCGAGCCGGGCGGCGAGCGCGGCCGGGGTCGGCGCCTCGAACAGCGAGCCGATCGTCAGCGCGGCGCCGAGTTCCTCCCGTACGCGCGCCACCAGCCGCATCGCGAGCAGCGAGGTGCCGCCGAGGTCGAAGAACGCGTCGTCGGGACCGGCCTGTTCGACCCCGAGCACCTCCGCGAACAGCCGCGTCAGCGCCTCCTCGCGTGGACCTGAAGAGCGCCTGGCACCCTCGCCGCCGGCGAAGACCGGGGCGGGGAGTTCGCGGCGGTCCAGCTTGCCGTTGGGACTCAGCGGGAAGGCGTCGAGGGCGACGATCGCCGTCGGGACCATGTGCTCCGGCAGCTCGCGCGCCAGCGCCGCGCGTACGGTCGCGGGATCGGCGACGCCGGTCACGTACCCGACGAGCCGGTCGTCGAGGACCAGCGCACAAGATCCGTCCACGCCGTCCTGGGCCGCCAACGCGGCCTCGATCTCGCCGAGTTCGATGCGCTGTCCGCGCAGCTTCACCTGGTGGTCGGTGCGGCCGAGGTACTCGACCTCGCCCGCCTGCGTCCAGCGCGCCAGGTCGCCCGTGCGGTACATGCGGCTGCCGGACGGGCCGAACGGGTCGGCCACGAACCGGGACGCCGTCAGCTGCGCACGGTTCAGATAGCCGTCGGCCAACTGCACGCCCGCCAAGTACAGTTCGCCTGGCATTCCCGGCGGACAGGGCTGCAACGCGGCGTCGAGCACGTACAGGCGGGTGTTCCACACCGGCCGTCCGATCGGCACCGGGCCCGATCCCTCCGGGGCGCAGGCGTGGTAGGTGACGTCGACGGCGGCCTCCGTCGGGCCGTACAGGTTGTGCAATCGGGCGCCCGGCAGCGTACGTCCGAAGGCGTTCGCGGTCTCGCGTGGCAGGGCCTCGCCGCTGCAGAAGACCCGGCGCAGGCCCTCGCACCCGGCCGTGTCCGCCTCCGCCAGGAACACCTGGAGCATCGACGGCACGAAGTGGCAGGTGGTGACGGCCTGTTCACGGATCAGCCGGGCCAGGTAGACGGGGTCCTTGTGACCGCCGGGCTCGGCGACGACGAGCGCCGCGCCCTGGCGCAGCGGCCAGAAGAACTCCCACACGGACACGTCGAACGACGACGGGGTCTTCTGCAACACCCGGTCCCCGGGCGTCAGTTGGTACGCGTACTGCATCCAGCGCAGCCGGTTGTCGATCGCCGCGTGGGAGACGACGACGCCTTTCGGACGGCCCGTGGAACCGGAGGTGTAGATGACGTACGCGGGGTCGGACGGAGTGAGTGCCCGAGGCGGGTTCACCCACGAGTGCGTGGACACGTCCAGCCCGTCCAGGACGACGAGCGGGGTACCGGTGTCCTCCGGGAGGCGTCCCGAGCGGTCGGTGACGGCGCACACCGGCGCCGCGTCCTGAAGCATGTACGTGAGCCGCTGCTCCGGGTAGTCCGGGTCGAGCGGCAGATACGCGGCGCCCGCTTTCAGTACGGCGAGCAGGGAGACGATCAGCTCCACCGAGCGCGGCACCGAGACCGCCACCACAGCACCCGGCCGGGCGCCGAGGGTCTGCAGGTGCCGGGCCAGCCGGTTGGCGCGGGCGTTGAGGTCCCCGTAGGTCAGCGAGGTGTCCCCGTACACCAGCGCCGTCGCGTCCGGAGTACGCGCGGCGCGCGACTCGATGGGGCCGACGAGGGTGGTCGGCGGCAACTTGCGGCCCGTGTGGTTGAACTCGCCCATGACCAGGGCGTGTTCGGCCGGAGTCGCGATGCCGTGGGCGGCGAGCGGCAGTTGCGCGTCGGCGTTGGCGAGTCGGTCCAGGAGATGCAGGAACCGCTCCTGGTGCGCGGCGAGTTCGGAGTCCTCGTACAGGGCCGGGTTGCCGTCGTGGTCGATGCGCAGGCCGTGGCCGTCGGTGCGGTCGTAGATGTTGACCGTCAGGTCGTCGACCGGGCCGGCCGACAGGTTCCGCGCCCGGGTCGGCGCTCTGGCGAAGTCGACGCCGTAGTCGAAGGGCATGATGTTGACGAGCGGGCCGACCAGGCCCCGCATCTCGCCGAGCATCCCCAGGTCGCGGCGGATGTCCTCGTAGCGGTAGCGCTGGTGGCGGCGCACCTCCCGGATGCCCAGGACCACCTGCCGGACCAGTTCGGCGAAGGTCGCGTCGGGGGAGACGGTGAGCCGCAGCGGCAGCACGTTCATCACCATGCCCGGCACGCGCAGCGCGGCCGAGCCCATGCGGCCCATCATCGGCAGGCCGAGTACGACGTCCGACTGGGCGGTGGCGCGGGAGGTGTACAGGGCCTGCGCGGCGATCAGGACGTCCGGCCAGGTCGCGCGGGAGCGGGCGGCGAGCTCGCGCAGGCGTTCCGTGGTGCCCGGCGGCAGGTAGGTCGTACGGCGGCGGAACGTGCGCGAGGGCAGTGCGCCGCGGCCTGCGAGTCGGGGCGCCTCAGGGCGGTCGGCGAACGCCTGGGCCCAGTGCGCGCGGTCGGCCGCGAAGGCGTCCGAGGAGCGGTACTCGGCGTCGGCGACGACGAACGCCTGGATGTCCCGCATCCACGCGTCGCAGGCACTCATCAGCACGCCGATGTGTGCGTACACACCGACCACGATCAACTGGTCGCGGTCCTCGTCGCGGAGCAGTTCCTCCAGCCGGGTGCGCACGAACGCGCTGTACTTCCACTTGGTGAGCATCCGGTCGCCGGGCTGCGGCGCGACCACGTCCGGCACGCTGAGCGCATGCGGGTCGTTGGCGACACCGGGGCCCCAGAAGTCGAGCTGGAGACCGCGCTGCCGGGCGGTCTGCCCGCCCCGCTGCGTCGAGTACACGACCGGTATGGCGCGGCTGCGGGCGTGGTCGAGCAGCCGGGAGGTGTTGTCGAGCATTCCGGTGAGGGGCGGTTCACCGGCCGGGAACGCGCCGAGGAAGTGGTTCTGGAGGTCATGGACGAGCAGCACGGCGCGTGCGGGGTCCACGGTCCAGGCGACGCGGTTCGCGGGCAGCTCGTCCTCGGTCGGCAGGGGATAGGGGGCTATGGCCGGGAGTGCCATGGGAAATCTGGGCCTTTCAGTGCGGCTCGGCGACGGCGGTGGATCGCAGCTGCTTCTTGCTGACCTTGCCGATCCCGGTCTGCGGGAAGGCGTCGACGAACTCGACGAGATCGGGGACCTTGTAGGCGGCGACGCCGCGTTCGCGGACGAATCGCTTGATGGCGACGGGTTTCAGTGGATCGGCGCCCTCGCGCAGGATCACGTAGGCGAGGGAGCGCTCGCCGAGGTACTCGTCGGCCAACGCGACGACGGACACGTCGTGCACGGACGGGTGAGCGAGGATGATGTTCTCGACCTCCTCCGGCGCGACCTTCTCGCCGCCCCGGTTGATCTGGTCCTTGGCCCGGCCCTCGACGACGAGATGGCCACTCGCCCTGCGGCGCACGATGTCGCCGGTGCGGTAGAAGCCGTCCTCGGTGAAGGCCGTCACGTTGTGCTCGGGCGCCCGCCAGTAACCGCGGATGGTGTACGGACCACGCGTCAGCAGGTGCCCGAACACCCCCTCGGCGACATCGAGTCCGGCGTCGTCGACGATCCGGATCTCGTCGTCCGGGGAGATCGGCAGACCCTGTGTGCTGACGACCGTCTCCTGGTCGTCGTCCAGCCGGGTGTAGTTGACGAGCCCCTCGGCCATCCCGAAGACCTGCATCAGCCGGCAGCCCAGCGCGGGTTCCAGACGGCGCGCCGCCTCCTCGCTGTACTTGGCGCCGCCGACGAGCACCAACTCCAGGCTCGACAAGCCGTGTTGAGACCCAGGACCGGCCTCCGTCCACACCAGCGCGAGCGGCGGAACCAGACCCGTCATGGTGATCCGCTCCCGCTCGACGAGGGGGAACGCGGTCGCCGGATCGGGCGCGGGGCACAGCACGGCCGTGCCCCCGGCGTACAGCACACCCAGCCAACCGGGCGAGCTCATCGGGAAGTTGTGCGCGGCCGGCAGTACGACCAGGAAGCGGGTGTCGGTGTCGACGCCGCAGATCTCGTTGGAGCCCCGCAGCGAGTACAGATAGTCGTCGTGGGTGCGCGGGATGAGCTTCGGCACGCCCGTCGTACCGCCGGAGAGCTGAAGGAACGCCAGCTCGTGCGGCTCGGGACCGGAAGGAGGCAAGGACGGATCGCACGGCACTTCGGCGAGGGCGGTGTGCTCGCCCGGGTCGCCGACGACGAAGACGTGCCGCAGGCTCGGCGTGCGTTCCTTGACCCTTGACGCGAGGGCGCGGTGGTCGAAGCCCGCGTGCCGGTCGGGGATCACATAGGCGACGGCCTCGGTGAAGGCGCAGAAGTAGCCGATCTCCGACTCGCGGTGCGCGGGCAGCGCGTACACAGGCAGCGCGCCGATCCGGAACAGCGCGAAGACGACCTCGAAGAACTCGCCGACGTTCGGAAGATGCAGGACGACCCGGTCGCCCTTGGATATCCCGCGCGCCGCGAACCCGGCGGCCAATCGGTCGGCGCGCTCGTCCAGTTCGCGGTACGTCCAGGTGCGCCGCTCGGGCGCCGGATCGACGAGGGCGATCCGGTCGGGATGGGCGGAGGCGCGCTCGCGCAGCATGCCGCCGAACGTCTCTCCGCGCCAGTAGCCCGCCTCGCGATAGCGCTCGGCGAACTCGGCGGGCCAGGTGGGCGCGTCGACACCGGGGGTGGTGGCGCTTCCCGCGAGGTCGGGCCGGGCGGCGGTCACAGCGCGGCCCCCACGGCACTGAGGAACGTACGGAATTTGGCACCTGTCTCAGCCGTCTCGGCCTCCGGCGACGAGGCGGCCACCACACCCGCCCCCGCGAACAGCCGCAGCGAGCGCCCCTCGGCCTCGGCGCAGCGGATCGTCACGACCCACTCGCCGTCACCGTCCGCGTTCTGCCAGCCGACCATGCCGGTGTAGGGACCGCGGTCGAAGGGCTCCAACTCGGCGATGACCGCGCGGGCCAGCTCGGTCGGCATTCCGCACACCGCCGGAGTGGGGTGCAGCGCGGACGCCAGATCGAGGGCGGAGACTGCCGGGTCGGCGAGCTCGCCGGTGATGGTGGTCGACAGGTGCCACATGGCCGCCGTACGCACCAGGGTGGGCCGGTCGGGCACGTCGAGCCGGGTGCAGAACGGCGCCAGCGCCTCGCGTACGGCGGCCACCACCACGGCGTGTTCGTGCAGGTCCTTCGGGGACTCCAGCAGCGCGGCCGCGCGACGGACGTCCTCGGCGAGATCGGTGCTGCGCTGCGCGGACCCGGCCAGCGGGTTGGCGGTCAGGCGTCCGCCCCGGCGGGCGACGAGGAGTTCGGGACTGGCCCCGACGAGCGTGCGGCCGGGCCCGCTGGGAACGGCGAAGGTGTATCCGGCCGGGTCACGGCGCGCCAACCGGCGCAGCATGGCCGGCAGATCCGGCTCGCGCGGGGAGGTCAGCTCCAGGGTGCGGGCGAGGACGACCTTGTCGAACTCCCCGGCCCGCATCCGCTCCACGGCGGCGGCGACCGACTCTCCATACCCTGCGGCGGCCGGAACTTCCGTCACCTGCCAGTCGGTTCTCTCGTCGGTGTCGGGCACTGGCAGCGCGATCAGTGGGTCCTCGCGCAGCGGGGGCGCCCACCGTACGGACTCCGGGACGGCCAGCGAGGGCGGGGCGTCCGGGGCGAAGGGCAGCGAGCCCACGACGATCGGAGCAGGGTCGCCCGCGCGGCGGCGGGCGTCGAGGACCTCCCGTACACGCCCCGCCAACGGCCTTGTGTCGTGGGGTATTTCGGCGGCGGTGCCCCGGCCGAGGAGGGTGTGCCGGGGAGAGGCGAGGAACCGGTCACGGCCGGGGCGGTAGGCGTCGAGCAGGGCGGTTGCCGCGCCGGGGGACACCAGCGTGGGGCTGACGGCTTCGTGCAGAGAGGCAGACATGGGTGTCTCCAGTGGGGGAGAAGTGGCACGACCGGGGTCGGTGGGCAAGGGCCGGTTCAGGCCCGGAGGGTGGCGCCGCCGTCGACGTACAGGTCGTGCATGGTGATGTGACGGGCGCGGTCGGAGGCGAGGAAGACGACGGCGTCGGCGATGTCCGCCGGGTCGGCGATCCGGCCGAGCGGGATGCCCGTGCGGTGCGACGCGAGGTCACCTTCGATGACGCGCCTGGCCGCTTCCGCCGGGTCGGTGGAGTCGGCCCACAGCGCGCGCTGCATGTCGGTGAGGGTCGAGCCGGGGGAGACGGTGTTACATCGGACGCCTCGTGAAGCCACCTCCAGGCCAAGGCACTTGGTGAACATCACGGCCGCGGCCTTCGAGGCGGCGTAGGCGGCCATGCCCGCGCGGGGGATCCCGGCCGCGTTCGAGGCGACGGTGACGACGCTGCCCCGGCCGCGCCCGGCCATCCGGCGGGCGACGGACCGCGAGACGTGGAACACGCCGGTCGTGTTGACGGCGAAAGTGGCCGCCCAGTCCTCGTCCGTCAGGTCCACGACCTCCGAACTCCGCAGGATTCCAGCGACGTTGACAGCGATGTCCAGCGGCCCGAGCGTGCGCTCGGCCTCCGCGACCAGGGTCTCGACCGCGGCGGCGTCTGTGACGTCGAGCGGGCGGGCCGTGACCTGCTCGCCGTACTTGTCGGTGAGTGCGGCCAAGCCCTCGGGGGCCAGGTCGGTGGCAAGGACGCGGGCGCCGTGCTCGACGAGCGCCGCTACCACCGCCTCGCCGATTCCCCGGCCCGCCCCGGTCACGAGGGCTAGCCGCCCGGCGAGTTCCGGTCCGGCGCTCACTTGACCATGGCCTTCCGGATGTCGTCGAGCACAGAGACGGCTGCTTCCGGAGCAGGGGTGCCTACGAGCGCGAACGCGAATGCGAACGTGGCCGACGCGGCCGGACGAGCGATGCCACAGGACGGGAAGAGCGGGTTCGGCGCCATGGCCTTGGGTCTCCGTTGGTGTTCGAGAAGGTGGTCGCGGAAGTGGGCTCCGACGTCACAGGTGCCTTGCTCCGCAGGGCAGTTGAGGCATTCCAGGCATACGAAAGCAATCCGTTCCGTCGAGTCCGGAGCAGTAAAAGTTAGGTTAGCCTAACCTTAGGTAAAATTGGCCGTTGACATATGTGTCAACAATCTGAGGAGCGAAGGGAGGCCCTGCAACGGCGGGCCAAAGAGTTGGAGAGCACGGGCCACGAGGGCTGCTGGACCGAGGATGAGCCGGGCATCGGCCCGCTGTACGTCGCCACCCACCCCGACGGCCACGAGTTACCCCTGCGCTGAGAGTCCGAGTGGCACCAGGCCCCGGACGAGCTAAGGCCGGCCCTGAAGAACCAGCCCCAGGCCAGGCCGGGCCGCGGCGTGGGGGCGCGTCGCCTGGTCACGTGGCGACAGACGTACGCGTGCCGCCCATGCCTTTTCACCTGCGTCTCCGGCGTTCCTCCGCGACCGGCACATGGCCGCTACGCCCGCCTGTGGAGAAGTAACGCTCCGTGTGCGCGCAAGGAGACAAAGTCCGTTGGCGTTGCGCTCAAGAACGTTATGCCATTGCCCTGGCCGCTTCAGGATGCTGGAGTGATCCCATGGATCACGTTGCGGTACTTGCCCTGTTCGACCGGGATATGCGAGAGGGGGCGCGGCCGGACGCCCCAGGTGCCCGGATCGAGCACGTCGGCAAGGTGGTGCGGCAGGTGAGCACCGGGCAGGGCTGGAGCGGTGTGACCTGGTCGGATCTCGACGAGGCAAGCGCGGACGCGGCGATCGCCGAGCAGATCCGGTACTTCACCGAACTCGGTCTTGAGTTCGAGTGGAAGCTCTACGGGCATGACCAGCCGGAGGACCTCGGGCACCGGTTGCGGGACGCCGGGTTCACCGCCGAGCCCGAGGAGACGCTCATGATCGCCGAACTGGGTGATCTCGTGCTCGACGCCGAGCCGCCCGAGGGCGTACGGCTGCTTCCCGTCACCGACCGTGCAGGCGTCGACCTCGTGGCCGACGTACACGAGCAGGCGTTCGGTACGGACGGCACGCGGCTGCGTCACCAGCTGCTCGCCCAGCTGACCGGCGACGAGGACACGGTCGTCGCCGTGGTGGCCCTCGCCGGTGACGTCCCGGTCAGCGCGGCCCGCATGGAGCTCCTGCCGGGGGCGCGGTTCGCCGGACTGTGGGGCGGCGGCACCGTCGAGGCCTGGCGCGGACGCGGTATCTACCGCGCCCTCGTCGCCCACCGTGCCCGCGTGGCCGCCGACCGCGGCTACCGCTACGTCCAGGTCGACGCCTCCAGCCAAAGCCGCCCCGTCCTCGCCCGCCTGGGCTTCCAGCCGCTGACCACGACGACGCCGTACGTGTACAAGCTGGCCGGGTCCGCGTAGGACCACCGTCTCGGCCGGGCCTACCGCAGCGGCGGCCGCACCCCGCTGCGCGGCTGCTGCCGGGCGTCGATCACAGCTCGAGCTGGTACTCCACCGCCTTGTGCGTGGGCAGATAGCCGAGCGCGTCGTTGATGCGGAGCATGGGCGCGTTGCTGTCGGCGGTGTCGGTGAGCAGGCCGCTCAGTTCGGGGTGGAGCAGGCGGGCGTGACGGATCGACTCCGCCTTCATCCACAGCCCGAGACCGTGCCCGCGGTGCTCGGGCAGTACGCCGGTGCCGTAGTGCTGACCGTCACCGCGGCCGTCGCCCGGTACGACCAGCTCGGAGAACCCGGCGATCGAGCCGTCCGAGCGGTCCACCGCGGCGACCGTGTGGAGCAGTTCCCCGCGCTTGGCGATGACATCGGCGGCCGACAGGACCCGCTCCACGTCCCACACGACCGTCCCGTAGTCGGTCTCCTCCATCGGCATGTCGTCCATGGCCCGCCGAGAGTCGGCGAAGGTCCGCGCCAGCCCGGGCGGCACGGTGCCGTCCCAGTGCGTCAACTCGTAGCCGGGGTGCGGTTGTTGGATGATCTCGGTGATCCGGGCGAGATCCAGATCGGGGAGCGGCAGTCGCGCGTACGTCAGCGCCAGCACCCGGCGGAAGCCGCGCGCCGCCAGGAAGAGGTCGCCGGGGGAGCCGTCCCCGGCCTGCGCGACGAGCGTCCGCCGCGCCTCGCTCCGCGCCGCGGCGACGGCGGCGTCCAGGAGGAGACCGCCCACCCCCTGCCGTCGCTCACCCGGATGTACGGCGATCTCGATCTCCGCGAGATGCTCCTGACCCGCCTTCGCGAACAGCCGGAGGAAGGCGGAGCCCAGTGGGACACCGTCGGCGTCGGAAGCCAGCCACGCCAGGCGTCGGCTGGACGATGTGATCTCGGGATCGGTCAGCGGCGTGACGCGTGGCGGCACAGTCTCTCCGTGGGGCCCTGGGGGGGTAGGGGATAACCCGGATGAAAGGCGCCCCCGCGCCCGGGGAGCGGAGGTCTTTTGGCGGCGGGGCGGCACCCCGGG
>NZ_JBFBEA010000025.1:0-128115 GCF_040683495.1 Streptomyces sp. NPDC093544
GTTTTTTCGCCCCCTCCGCCCTGTTTCAGCCCGTCCGGCGTTTGAGGACGAGGCCGTTCAGGCCGATAGCGGGGGTCTGGGGGCGCAGCCCCCAGAAACGGGACGGGTAGGGGCGGAGGGGGCGAGAAAACCCTCCCGATCCCCCCACGCCACATCGCCACGCCCTGGATACTGCGGGGAATGAGCACGCCCCCCGGGTCAACGACGACCCTTCTCCTCGCCCGTCACGGGCAGACCGTCTGGCACGCCGAGAGCCGCTACGCCGGGGTGAGCGACATCGCCCTCACGGACGAGGGCCGCGCCCAGGCGGAGGCCCTCGGCCGCTGGTCCGCCACACACAGCGTCGACGCGGTCTGGACATCGACGGTGTCGCGCGCCGCCGCCACCGCGGAGCCCACCTGCCGAGCCCTCGGCCTCACCCCGCACCGCGAACCCGCCCTGCGGGAATGCGACTTCGGGGTCCTGGAGGGCCGTACCCTCGCCGAGTTCGCGGCCGAGAACCCGGCCCGCGCGAAGGCGTTCCGGACGGACCCGGTGGCGTACCCCTTCCCGGAGGCGGAGGACCCCCGTACGGCAACAGCCCGCGGTGTGAAGGCCCTGCGCGGCATCGCCACCGCGCACACGGGCGAGCGCGTCCTGGTCGTCGCCCACAACACGCTGCTCCGCCTGGCCCTGTGCTCGCTCCTGTCCATCCCGCTGAGCGAGTACCGCCGCGTGTTCCCACAACTGCGCAACGCGGCGATCACCGAACTACGTGTCGACGTAAGTGTCGACGGCGGGGCGGTCGCCCTTCTCTCACTCAACGTGCCGTGCGCGTAAGAGCGGCTACGGGCGCCGCAGCAACCCCTTCTCCATCGCCACCACCACCGCCCGCGTCCGGTCGTTCACGTCGAGCTTGGCGAACAGGCGCAGCAGGTGCGTCTTGACGGTGGCCTCGGCGATGACCAGCCGGCGCCCGATGTCGGCGTTCGTGAGGCCGTCCGCCACGGCGTTCAGGACGTCCGTCTCGCGGGCTGTGAGCGGGACCGGGGCGGGCTGCCGCATACGGGCGACCAGCTTCTCGGCCACTCGGGGTGCGAGCACCGTCTCGCCGCGCGCCGCCGCGTGGATCGCGTCGACCAGCTGCTCGCGGGTGGTGTCCTTGAGGAGGTAGCCGATGGCCCCGGCTTCGACCCCGCGCTCGATCTCGGCGTCGGTGTCGTACGTCGTCAGGATCAGCACCCGCGTACGGGAGAAGCGGCTGACGATCTCCGCGGTGGTCGCCACCCCGTCGAGCACCGGCATCCGCAGGTCGACCAGTGCGACATCGGGGTCGTACCGCTCCACCAGTTCGAGCGCCGCCCGCCCGTCGCCCGCCTCGCCGACGATCTCGATGCTGTCCTCGGCGGCGAGCAGGGCGAGCACTCCCGCCCGCATCACGGCGTGGTCGTCCACCACGATGATGCGCAGCCCTTGCCTGGCGCCACTCGTGCCGCTCACACCGCCACCTCGCTCTCCACTGCCGTCGCCTCCATGGGAATCACGGCCAGGACCCGCGTCCCGTCCCCCACCGAACTCGTCACGGTGAGGCTCCCGCCCAGTTCCGCCAGCCGCTTGCGCATTCCGTCGAGCCCGAAGCCCGTCGACTCCTCCACCACGAACCCGGTCCCGTCGTCGGTGATCTCCAGCTCCACGCCGTACGCCTGCCGGGCCAGCACCGCACCGACGGTGGTCGCGCGCGCGTGCTTGCGTACGTTGGCCAGGGACTCCTGGGTGCAGCGCAGCAGCGCGATCCGGGTCTGCTGGTCGCAGTCGGGGTCCGCCAGGTCGGCGTCCACGACGAGCCCGGTGTCCTCCGCGAAACGGTCCAGCGTGCGGCGCAGGGTCTGCGCCACCGAACCGGCCGCGAAGTGGCCCGGTTGAGCGCCGGAGCTGACCAACTCCCTTGCGTCCGCCAGGTTCTCCCGTGCTGTGGACTCGATCGACCGCAGCTGCTGGGTACTTCGCTGCGGATCGTCGGCGACCCCCGCCCGGGCCGCCTCAGCGAGCACGATGATCGAGGCGAAGCCCTGCGCGAGCGTGTCGTGGATGTCCCGGGCCATCCGCTCCCGTTCGTCCGCCGCGCCCTGCCGCTGGTGTGCCTGGGACAGCTGAGTCTGTGCCAGCTCCAACTCCTCGATCAGCCGGGCCCGTTCGGCGCTCTGCGCGACCACCGCGTGGGCCCACAGCCCGAGCAGCACCCCCACGGCGACCACGATCAGCGTGGACACGAGGGTTTCGCCGAAGAACTCCGCCGTCCAGCCCTGCTGGATCCAACTCCCGGTCACCGTCGTGGCGGTGGCAAGCCCGAGGAACCCCATCGAGGCCCTCGGGGAACGCCCGAACATCCAGTAGTGCGGCAGCGTCACGATGAACAGCGCCGCGTAACTGCTGCGCAGATAGGCGAGCCCGCCGAGCGCGAGCGCCAGCACCGAGAGGTAGACGTGCGGCCGTACGACGGGATTGTCCGGGAAGCGGTCGAGCACCGCGTAACTCAGCACCACGCAGCCGAGCAGCGCGAGCGCCCCGTACTTGCTCCCACCGGGCGGGTCCATCGTCACGAGGCCGACAGCCATCGCGGCGAACAGCGCCCAGCACACCGTGTTCCAGCGGCGCAGCGAGGTGGCCCAGAACGTGTCGGCCAAGGGCCCGGTGAGAGCGGTCATGACGATCAACGTACGTCGGCCACGGGCATCTTGGGGGCCGCCCGCTCCAGAATCCTCGCCTGCCCCATTCCCCGCGAGGGCCACCAGCTCGCCTCCCCGAGCAGCAGCATCGCCGACGGCAGGATCAGGATCCGGACGATGAAGGCGTCGAGCAGCACGGCCGCCGCGAGCACGAAGCCGATCTGCTTCATCTCGATGATGTGGAGGAAGGCGAAGCTCACGAAGACGGTCATCATCACGACGGCGGCGCTGGTCACCACGCTCGCCGAGCTGCGGATCCCGTCGAGCACCGCCTGCCGCGTCGTCGCGCCCGCGAGCACGGCCTCCCTGATCCGGCTCACCACGAACACCTGGTAGTCCATGGAGAGTCCGAAGAGGATCACGAAGAGGAAGAGCGGTACGCGCGAGCCGATCGAGCCGGTGGAGTGGAAGTCCAGCAGCCCTTCGGCCCAACTCCCCTGGAACACAAGGACGAGCAGTCCGAGCGCCGCCGAGGCGGACAACAGATTCAGTACGACACCGATCAGGCCGAGGACCACCGACCTGAACGCGTACACGGTCATCGCGAAGGTCACGAGCAGCAACGCCCCGAGAACCAGCGGGAGTTTGCTGTTCTGGTGGGCCGGATAGTCGGCATAGCGCGCGACGTCACCACTCACACCGAACTCGGCGCCCTGGACGCGGCCGACGGTGGCGGGCAGATAGTCGTCGCGGAGGTGGTCGAGGGAGTCGTACGCCTCATCGGAGTTGCCGAGATACGGCACCTTCAGCTCAAGCACGCTGACGCGCTGGTCGGCGGACGTACGTATCCGCTCCGAGCCGGTGAACAGCTGGTCCGTTTCGGCGAGTTGAGCAAGCTTGTGCAGCGACGCGGTGACCTCCTCGACGCGGTCGGCGTCGGCGCGTACGACGATCTGGTGCGTCACGCGCTGCTCGGGGAACGCTTCGTTGAGCCGGTCGTACACCCGCATCGCGGGGATCTCGCGCGAGTGCGTGTCTCGGCTCATCTCCGTGATCTTCAGCCCGGCCAACGGGGTGACGAGCGCGAGCAGCGCGAGGACCGATACGCAGAGGGTGGCCAGGGGGTGCTTGCTCGCGGGGCGCAGCAGCGCGGTCCAGATCCGGCCGCCGCCGTTGTCGCTGCCGTCGCCGCCCCGCCTCCACCGCCGTACCGGCTTACCGCGCTCGGCACGCCGGCGCTGCTTGCGCTCGGCCCGCCTCCCGAGCTTGACCAGCAGTGCGGGAAGCGCCGTCAGGGAGCTGGCCACCGCGACCAGGACGACCACGATGGTGCCGGTGGCCAGCGAGGAGAAGATCACGTCCGCGGCCAGATACAGCGTCGCCGTGGAGGCCACGACCGCAAGCCCGGACACCACCACCGCCCGGCCCGAGGTCGCCGCGGCCAGCTCGACCAGCGCCTCGGAGCTCAGCCGGCCGCCGGCGCGGGCACGCTCCTCGCGCTCCCGCTTGAGGTAGAAGAGCGTGTAGTCGACGCCGACCGCGAGGCCGATCATCAGGATGACGTTCATGCCGACCCCGGTGTCGGGGGAGAGGTGCGAGGCCACCATCGAGAGCCCGACGGCCGCCGCGATCGACGACAGAGCCAGCAGCAGCGGCACACCCGCCATGGTCACCGACCCGAACACGATCAGCAGCGTGATCAGCGTGACGGGGAGGGTGATCGCCTCCGAGAGCGCGAGGTCGTCGCCACGTTGCTGGTCGACTCCCTTGCTGATGGAGGGACTTCCGGTCTCCTGGAGCAGCAGGTCGGGATGCGCCTGTTGTACGGCCCCGGTCTGCGCGACCAGCGCGTCGACCTTGTCCTTGGCGTCCCGCTCCTCGCCCTTCAGGGCCACCTCGACCATGAGGATCCGGCCGTCCTGGGACAGCAGCGGGTCGGCCACGCTCTCGACCTCGGGGAGCCGCTCCATCCGGGCGGTGAGGTCCTGCGCGGCGGCTTCGGCCACGCCCTTGTCGAGGGCACCGGACCGGGCGGAGATCAGCACCTGCTCCGCGGACCGGCGCTCGAGATGTCCCTCGGCCGCCATGGCCTCCGCGCGGCCCGCCTCGCCGACCCGGTAGTCCGCCGTCTTCGCGCTGTTGATACCGACGGCACTGCCGGCCGCCAGGCACAGCGCCACGAAAAGTAGCCATCCGACGATGGCCCGCCAAGGGTGCCGAGCGCTCCAGCGCGCCACCCGCACAGTCAATGAGTTCATGCCCAAAGCCTCGCTGGCCTGGGCAGTTGACGGACAGAGGCAGTCGGTTGAACTTGCCGTCCACCAGTCGGTGGACCCCAGGGATGGGGAAAGCCCCCGCGAGTCATGTCCTCGCGGGGGCTTTCCTTCCATCCGCCTGCTACGTGAAGGTTGAGAAGACGATCACGGGCAGGACGCTCTATGCATGCTCCAAAGGGCCATGCTTCAAAGGCGATGCCCCGAAGGCCTCGATGAAGTCGATCTTCTCCGAACTCTTATTGCAATCTATGTGCAACTACACGCTAGCAACAAAGAGGCCCTCGCGTGACGCATGCGAGGGCCTTTCGAGAGGGCTTGCTCCGTTCGGTTACTCGACCGTCGTGACCGAGGTGTAGTGCGAGGCGTCGCCCGCGATCGAGTAGCTCTCCTTGCCCTCGATGCCGACCGGCACGTCACCGGCGACGGTCACGCGGTGCAGACGGCGGGGCTGTCCGTCGTAGTTGTCGATGGCGTAGTGCTGGGTGATCCGGTTGTCGAAGAGGACGAGCTGGTTCGGGGACCAGCGCCAGCGCAGGATGTTCTCGGGCCGGGTGACGTACGACTGGAAGAGGTCGAGGATCTTGCGGGACTCGCCGACCGACAGGCCGAGGATCCGCTGCGCGAACCCGCCGATGAACAGCCCGCGCTCGCCGGTCAGCGGGTGGACCCGGACGACCGGGTGGGCCGTGCGGAAGTTGATGGAGGTGAACTGGGCGCGCTGCTCGGCCTGTTCCTCGTCGACCTCCTCGTCCGGCACCGCGTAGTCGTAGTCGTTGGTGTGCTCGGCCCAGAGGTTGTCGGCGAGTTGACGCAGCGGCTCGGGCAGGTCGCGGTAGGCGGCCGCCGAGTTGGCGATGAGGGTCTCGCCGCCGTACGGCGGGATGGTGATGCTGCGCAGGGTGCTGGCCTGGGGCGGGTTGAGGACGAACGTGACATCGGTGTGCCAGTGGTTGGCGCGGCCCCGCTCGCTGTCCACGGGGAGCACGTTCGGGGCGCCGTCGATCGCGGGCACGGTCGGGTGCGCGGTGGTGAGGTCGCCGAACTGGCGGGCGAAGGCCTGCTGGCCCTCGTCGTCCAGGCCGTCGGCGTCGAAGACCAGCGCCTTGTGCTCGTTGAGGGCGGCGCGGACGGCGACGATGGTCTCGTCGTCGAGGGGCTTGGCGATGTCGACGCCGGATATCTGCGCACCGATCTTCGCGGTGACCTTGCGGATCTCTATGCCGGACATGTGCGGGTCCTTTCAGTTCGGACGCGGGCGGTCTCAGTGGGAGGCGAGTACGGGGCTTGCGTACTGATTGGCCGGCCGCGGAAGCCCGTACCGCTCCCGAAGGGTCTGTCGCGGCCCGTACTCCGTGCGGAGCAGACCGCGGGTGCGCAGGATCGGCACGACCTGGTCGACGAAGAGTTCGAGGCCGGACGGCAGTACGGCGGGCATGATGTTGAAGCCGTCCGCGGCGCCGAGCCGGAACCAGTCCTCGATCGCGTCGGCGACCTGCTCGGGCGTACCGGTGAAGGTCAGGTGTCCGCGCCCGCCCCCGAGTCGGCCGATCAGCTCGCGGACGGTGAGTCGCTCGCGCCGCGCGAGTTCGACCACAAGCGTGTAGCGGCTCTTGGCGCCCTCGATGGCGCTCTCCGGCGGTAGTTCGGCGGGCAATTGGGCATCGAGTTCGAGCGTGCCCGGCTCCAGGTGCAGCAGGTGTTCCAGACGGTAAAGACCGTGCTCGTACACGATGTGGTCCTCAAGGACCCGCTCGTGTGCGCGCGCCTCGGCCTCGGTCGAGCCGATGACCGGGACGATGCCGGGCAGGATCTTGACGTGGTCCGGGTCCCGGCCGGCCGCGCCTGTACGGGACTTGAGGTCGGCGTAGAAGTCCTGCGCGTCCTTGAGGGTCTGCTGCGCGGTGAACACCGCCTCCGCGTACCGGGCCGCGAAGCGCTTGCCGTCGTCGGAGGACCCCGCCTGCACGAGGAGCGGGTAACCCTGGGGTGTGCGGGGGACGTTGAGGGCGCCCTCGACACTGAAGTACGTCCCCTTGTGGCGCGGCGGGTGGAGCTTGCGCTCGTCGCCCCAGACACCCGTGGCCTTGTCGCCGACGACCAGGTCGTCCTCCCAGCTGTCCCAGAGCTTGAGCGCCACGTCGAGGAACTCGGCGGCGCGCTCGTAGCGGGTTGCGTGGGCGGGCTCGTCGTCGAGGCCGAAGTTGCGGGCGGCCTCGGCGCCTGCGGTGGTGACGATGTTCCAGCCGGCCCGGCCGCCGCTGAGGTGGTCGAGTGAGGCGAATCGGCGGGACAGGTTGTAGGGGGAGTTGTAGGAGGTCGAGGCGGTGGCGATCAGGCCGATGTGCTGAGTGGCCGTGGCGATGGCCGTGAGCAGGGTGATGGGTTCGAGGGTGCCGGACGGGCGCTGGCCGACGCTGTTGAACAGGACCGGGCCGTCGGCGAGGAAGAGCGAGTCGAAGGTGCCGCGTTCCGCGATCCGGGCGAGGTTGACGTAGTGCGCGAGGTCGACGCTCGCGTACGGGTCGCTCTCGGGCAGCCGCCAGGAGGCCTCGTGGTGCCCGGTGTTCATCAGGAAGGCGTTCAGGTGCAACTGACGCGCGGTCGGTGAGGTGGTCACTTGTGGTCCTCCGTGACGCCCAGGGCGGCGAGCAGCCGCTCGCGGTACTCGCCGAGCAGGGGGTCGCGATACGAGCGGGGGTGGGGGATCTCGACGGTCAGATCCAGGCCGATACGCCCCTGGTCGAGCACGAGCACCCGGTCGGCGAGCACGATCGCCTCGTCCACGTCGTGCGTGACGAGCAGCACGGAGGGCCGGTGGCGCTCCCACAGCTCGCGCAGCAGGACGTGCATCTTGATCCGGGTGAGCGCGTCCAGGGCGCCGAACGGCTCGTCGGCAAGGAGGAGTTCGGGCTCACGGACCAGAGAGCGGGCCAGTGCGGCGCGCTGGGCCTCGCCGCCGGACAGCTCGTTCGGCCAGGCCCGTTCGCGGCCCGCGAGGCCCACCTCGGAGAGCGCGGCGCGACCGCGTCCGGCGGCCTGCTTGCCGTCCGCGCCGAGCAGTACGTTGTCGAGGACCCGGCGCCAGGGGAGCAGCCGGGAGTCCTGGAAGACGACCGACACCCTTTCCGGCGCCGTGAGTTGGCCGCTGCCGACGACGGAGTGGTCGAGGCCGGCGATGGCCCGCAGCAGGGTGCTCTTGCCGGAGCCGCTGTGCCCGAGCAGGGCCGTGAACTGACCCGCCGGAAGGTCCAGGTCGATGTCGTCCAGAACCTTGCGGCCCTCGAAGGAACGTGTCAGTCCCCGGAGTTGGACAGTGAGCTGCTTTTGAGTGGATGTCAGTTGCTCAGCGTGCGTCGCCATGACAGCACCCTCCGTTCGATGAGACGGACCGCGCTGTCGGAGACCAGACCGAAGACCCCGTAGATCAGCAGACCGACGAGGATGACGTCGCTCTGCCCGTAGTTCTGGGCCTGGAACATCATGTAGCCGAGGCCGTTGGTGGCGTTGATCTGCTCCAGGACGACCAGGGACAGCCAGGACCCGGTCACCCCGAGCCGCAGACCGACGAAGAAGCCGGGCAGCGCGCCGGGGATGACGATCTGCCGGACGAAGGCGACCCTGGACAGCCCCTGGACCTCGGCGAGTTCGACATAGCGGTGGTCGATGCCGGACAGGGCGGAGTGCAGATTCAGATAGATCGGGATGTAGACGACGATGGAGATGATCGCGATCTTGAAGGTCTCGCCGATGCCCAGCCAGAGGATGAACAGCGGGATCAGGCCGAGCGTCGGGATGGCCCGGTTGAGCTGCACAGTTCCGTCGATCAGCGCCTCGCCGATCCGGCTGAGCCCGGACGCGAGCGCCAGCACCACCCCGGCGGTCAGGCCAAGCGCGAACCCGTATCCGGCGCGCTCCAGGGACGTGAGCACATCCGTGGGGAGTGTGCCATCGGTCCACAGATGACCGGCGGTGCTGAGGACCGTCCAGGGCGCCGGTATCGCGCCGGGGTCCAGCTGTCCGGCGGCCGAAGCGGCGGCCCAGAGGGCGAAGAACAGGGCGGGGCCGATGACGCGGGAGGCGGGCAGCCGCTTGCCGGGAGCGAGTCCGCGGCGCCTTTTGCGAGCGGGTTTCCCCGTGACCTCCACGGGTGCGGCGTCGGTGGCGGTGGTGGGGGTCACTGTGCTGGTCGTGGTGGTGGTCATGGCGGTCAACTCCGGTACTCGGCGGGTACGGACTTCGCCGCTATGCCCTCGAAGCGCCGGTCGAAGAGCGAGCCGACCTTGAACGCCTTCACGAAGCCGCCCTCGGCCAGCAGATCGGCGGTCTCCTGCTCCCACTTCACCGCCTCGTCCCAACTCGGCGGATACAGCGGCTTGTTGGCGAGATCGGTGATCGCCTGGGCCTGTTCGAGGTTCAGGTTCTGCGTCTTGACGTAGAACTCCTCGTTCCACTCGTCGGGGTGCTCGTACGACCACACGGTGCCCTGCGCCCAGCGTGGGATGTACGCGGCGATCGCGGCGGCCTTCGCGGAGTCGGCGAGGACGGAGGTGGGCGCCCACAGCAGGTTGAGGAGGTCCACCACGTCGGTGGTGATGATGTGCGCGCCCTTGGACTCGTACTGCTTGAGATAGGCGGGCACCTGCTCGTTGCCGAGCGGAGCGATGTCCACCTGGCCGGACTGGAGCGCGGTGAGGAACTGGTTGCTGGTCAGCGGCACCAGCTCCGCATCGTCGTACGCCAGCCCCGCCTCCTTCAGGGCGCGCAACAGGACGACGCCCTGCGCCTGGCCCTGTGAGAAGGCCAGCTTCTTGCCCTTGAAGCCCTGGACGTCCTTGACATCGCTGCCGGGTTTGGTGGCGAAGGCGTAGTTGGGCTTGCGCGTGACGTTGATCGCGACGATCTTCGCGTCGAAGCCCTGGTAGTGCGCCTGGATCGGCGGGATGCCCGCGTTGTTGCCGACGTCCAGGGACTTGGCACGGAAGGCGTTGATGACATCGGGACCGGCGCCGATGTTCGGCCAGTCGGCGACGGTGAAGGGCAGGTCGTCGAGGCCGGCCAGCCTGAACTGGGTCTGCTGCCTGCCCTGATACGAGGCGATCTTGAGGCTCGTACCGGACGGGACCTTGGCGGCCAGCGGGGCGGAAAGTGACCCCTTGGAGGAGTTGCCGGCGGCACTGCTGCCCGCGCAGCCGCTGAGGCCGGCGACAGCGGCGGCGCCGAGCAGAGAGGACAGGAACAGCCGCCGGTCGATACCGGACGCGGAGGAGGACAGTGGTGACATGGGAGGACTCCGGGGATTCAAGTGGCAGGAAAACGCGCGGAATTCCGGACAGGGCTGAGCCGGGAAAAGGTGAATGAGCGCATGAGGAGGCACACACCCAAGGTGCGGAAGCACACGTCGAGGGCGAGGGCGAGGAGGTACACGCCGAAGGCGCGGCAGGGGAACCCGGGTGTTCGAGGGAACGTCAGTGCGTCAACGCGTCAGCAACAAATGGCGCGTGCGACCCGCATGAGGTCGATGACACGGCACTTGGTGAGCGGAACCTGCACTCGCGAGCTGCTCATGAGGAGGATGCTCCTTGCCGCCCGTAAGGCCTGTCAACATTCGGAGTTTCTGAATTAAATCGGCCCCGGTGACGGCCCGGCGACGGCCCTGGTATCGGCTTCGGTGACGGCTCAGGTGACGGCCCCGGTATCGGCTCGGGCGACGCGCCCAGCGGATCCCGGTAGAACACGTCGAGAGCCACCGAACCGCCCGCCACGGCCAGCACGGATTCCGGGAAACTGGTCGGCACGACCGCCGCCGCCCGTTCGCGCCCGACCGCCTCGCGCAGCGCCCGCAGGCAGTCCTCCCGGTACATGACACCGACCTCGGTGACGACGACGGTTTCCGGATTGAGCACGTCGAGCAGCAGCCCGGCGGCCCGCCCGATCATCCGGGCGCGCTCCAGCAACAGCCGTACGGCGATCCGGTTACCGTCCGCCGCCGCGGCCACGACGTGCATCGGGTTCACGCCGGCGATGATCCCCGCCTCGCGGGCCCGTCGGCACAGTGTCCGCTCGCTCAACTCGGCCTGGAGGCAGCCGGTCCGGCCGCAGCCGCACCGCTCCGTGCCGCCCGCGAGCGGCAGATGGGCGATCGCCCCGGCCTGGGAGCGGGGACCGTAGTGCACCTCGTCATGGGTGGCGAAGGCCGCGTCCACCACGTTGCCGACGAACAGGTGCAGCACGCTCCGGCTGCCGCGCGCCCGCCCGAACAGCCGCTCCCCGTTGACCAACGCCTTCGCGTGGCCGTCCACATGGACCGGCAGCCCGGTACGCGCGCCGATCGCATCCCCTACGGCGACCTCACGCCAGCCCAGCATCGGGTGCTCCACGATGGTCCCGGAATCCCGGTCCACCCAGCCCCCGCCGGCGACGCCCACGCTCAGCGCCGTACGGCCGGGGGCGTCCGCCAGCAGTGCGGCGAGACCGTCGGCGGCGTTCGCCAGCACCCGGCCCGGCTCGTTGCCACCGTCGTGACTCAGCCGCCGCTCAGCCACCACTCGGCCGCGCAGATCGAGCAACGCGACGGTCGTGTAGGGCACCGCCACATGTACTCCGCCGACCACGAATCGGGCGTCGTCCAGGTCGACCGGTACGTGCGGGCGCCCCACGCCCTTCGACTGCCGGGGCGTGGGCGCCTCCCGGATCAGACCGAGCCCCGCGAACTGGGCGCAGTAGTCGGTCACCGACGCCGGAGACAGCCCGGTCAGTCGGGCGACGGTGCTCCGGGCGACCGGCCCGTGCTCCAGCACGGACCGCAGGATGACACTGGCGCTGGTCCTGCGACGCGCGCTGTCGGCGGCTCGGTGAGGAGTGCCGGGAGGGGGCGTCCGGGGTGGTGCCGCGGTACGGGGCATGGAGAGCATGGAGAACTTCCTCGGGGCTGGTCCGACACTGCGCCGTCTTCGTCTCGGCGAGCCGGATCCGCTCCGTCCCGCCCTACACAGTGCGGCGACAGGTGGCCGTGCCCTGGCGGCGCAGGTCGACATAGCGACGCGACGCGAAGTTCTCAGCCTGGGCAACCATGGGTCGAGGGTAGGGGTTGCCCGGCGGATCCTGCTAGGGGCGGGCTTCTTCGCCCCCTCCGGTCCGTCTCAGCCCCTCCCTTCCAGTGTTCCTGGGGGCGTCGGACGAGCTGGAGACAGCTCTCCGGCGTTTGAGGAGCGGGGGTTTGAGGAGCGGGCGTTTTGGGGCGGAGCCCCCAAGTGACTGGAATGGGCAGGGGCGGAGGGGGCGAAAGAGCCTTTGGCGGGACCCCACAGTCCCGGCTCACCTCACCCCGTGCCCAAACCGACCCCACCACAGTGACCAGCATCACGCCCCCACAGGTGTACCCCACCCCCTTTGTGAGAAGCCGACCAACCCCTCGCTCCACCCTTTGTCGACCGCTGACGGTGATCACCCACGCACCCCTGGGATAGCGTCACCGTGTCCCGAACCTGCCGTCACCCCGCCGGAGTCCCCATGAGCACCGAAGCCGCCACCACCCGCACGGGCATACGCCCCGGCGAGGTCCTCGCCGACCTGCTCCCCGCCTCCCGCGTCAGGGACACCGCCCTGGTCCTCGGCGGCGCCGCCCTCACCGGCCTCGCCGCCCAGATCGCCCTCCCGGTCCCGGGCTCCCCGGTGCCGGTGACGGGCCAGACCTTCGCGGCACTCCTCGTCGGCACCGCCCTCGGCACCAGCCGGGGCCTCTTCTCCCTCGCCACGTACGCGCTGCTCGGCCTGGCCGGCGTCCCGTGGTTCGCCGGCGGCGGCTCCGGCGCCACCGTGTCCTTCGGCTACATCCTCGGCATGCTGCTCGCCGCCACCGTCGTGGGCGCACTCGCCCGCCGCGGCGCCGACCGCTCGGTCCTGCGCATGGCGGGCACGATGCTGCTGGGCGAGGCGATCATCTACGCGATCGGCGTCCCGTACCTGGCCTCCGCCGCCGACATGTCGCTCAGTGCGGCGGTCGCGGCAGGCCTCACCCCGTTCCTGCTCGGCGACGCCCTGAAGGCGGCCCTGGCGATGGGTGTGCTGCCCACGGCGTGGAAGTTCCTCGACCGCTGACGTTCAGCGCTGATGTCAGGTGAGGGGGTTGGGAGCCGCGTCCGGCTCCCAACCCCCTCACCTTTCACACCTCACCCCTCACCTCGATTCAGCGCTGCTGCGGCCGCCGGTGGACCCACCACAGGCCCGCCGCCCCCGCCGAGACCAGCGCCGCGCCCGCCGCGCCGAGGGGCAGGACCTCGCTGCTGCCGCCGGTCCTGGGCAGCTCGTCACCGCCGGGTGCCACCGGCGTGTTGTCGGTGCCGAGCAGCAGCGGGGTGGCCGGAGCGTTCGGCGACGGGTTCGTCGTACCGAACGGCACCGGGCCCTGCTGCCAGAACGTCTTCGCTCCGTCGCTCGTCTGCACCGGCAGACAGATCTTTCCGGTCTTGCTCAGATCGAAGGTGGCGTCGACGTCGTACGACTTCGACTTGCCCGCCGCGAGATTGCCGACGGCGCAACTGAAACCACTGTTCGATCCCTCGGGAAGATCCCCTTCGGCGATGGCGGAACAGCCCTTTACGCCTTTGACCGTCAGGCCGTCGAAACCGACCACCAAAAGCCGGATGTCGCCGCTTTCCTTGGTCCCTTCGTTCTTCACGGTGGCGGTAATCGCCGTCTTCTGTGAACTGTTGTCCAAGGAAATGCTCTCCGGCAGCAGCGTGGTCAGCTTTACACCCGCCGGCGCCTCGTCAACCGCCTTTCCCCCCTTACTGCTCCCCGGTCCCTGGTCGTCCGCGACGGCGGTGTAGGAAAGGATCATCACGGCCGAGAAAGATGCCGTGAGCAGCGATCCAGCGATGATCGTCGTACGATGAGAACTCATGTTCGCCCCCCTTGGCTGCGCCTGAATTCGCAGTACTTGAAGAGGTACCACAAGATTTCTCCGCACTATGCTGGTACGGCATGAAGTGTGACCATTGTGTTTCTGAGTGGTTCTGGTGTGACGGGCGATTGTGACGGGTCTTGAGGGGGTGCGGGGATTGTCGGGGAATGTGCGGGGCGGTGTTCCGGGGTTATTGGTGACGGGGCGTTATCGGCTGGTCGAGAGTATTGGGCAAGGGGGAATGGGGCGGGTGTGGCGAGCCGCCGACGACATGCTCGACCGGCAGGTCGCCGTCAAGGAAATGCGGATAGACGGACTCGACCCGGAGGACACGCGCACCCGCCGGGAACGCACATTGCGTGAGGCCAGGGCCACGGCCCGGATCGACCATCCCAATGTCGTACGCATCTACGACGTCGTGGACGAGGGTGAGCGGCTCTGGATCGTCATGGAGCTGGTCGCCGGCCGCTCGCTGGAGCAGATCGTGGCGGAGGACGGGCCGCTCAGCACACGCGAGGCGGCCCGCATCGGGCTCGAACTGGTCGTCGCGCTGCGCCAGGTGCACGCCGGGGGAGTGCTGCACCGCGACATCAAACCGGGCAACGTCCTTGTCGAGCGGAGTGGTCGCCGAGTCGTCCTGACCGACTTCGGCATCGCCGCGATCCAGGACGCGAAGGCGCTGACCATGGCCGGGATGCTGGTCGGTTCCCCCGACTACATGGCGCCCGAACGCATCTCCGGCCGCCCGCAGGGCCCGCCGTCCGACGTGTGGTCCCTGGGCGCGACCCTCTGCGCGGCACTCGGCGGGCGTTCCCCCTTCTCCCGTGCCACCACCCTGGCCACCCTGCACGCCGTCCTGTACGAGGAGCCTGAACTCCCCGCGTCTGCGGGCGAGTTGCGGGACATCCTGGCGGAACTCCTGGAGAAGGAGCCGTCGACCCGGCCCGGTCTGGAGGAACTCGAGGCGGAACTCGGACGGTTGGTGTTCCCGGGACCGGGACCGGGACCGGAGCCGGGACCGGGGGCGGCACGAGAGGCAGTCGCCGCGGGGGAGGCGGGCGATGCGGGCGAGTTGGGCGAGGCCGGAGGAGCCGCTCCCGATCCGGACGCGGCGGGGTCAGAGCTCGGCCACGGTCCCGGCCCCGCCCCCGAGCCGCCGCACGAAGCGCCGGCGGCCGCGCCGCCCGTTCCGCCGGTCCAGGCCGAGGCCCTAACACCCGTACTCCTGGACGCGGAGTTCATGAGCGAGGTACGGCAGCCGGAGCCCGCGGACGAGCTGGAACGCCAGTCCGAGCCCGCGTGCGCGCTGGAACGCCAGTCCGAGCCCGCACCCCGAACGGAGCCTGACCCCGAACCCATAGAGGACGCGATACCGGCGCACCACACCCCGACGCGGAAGAGCTCGCTCGACTTCAGGAAGCCCCGGCCGAAGCAGCCGCCGTTCGCAGTCGAGGAAGCCCCGCCCGAGCCCCTCAATGCAGGGGAGACCCTCAGCGCCTCCGGCGCCGTGAACGCCTCCACCGAAGTCCCCTCCGAACTACGCGCGGAGGTCGGCTCCACAACCCCCTCCCCCTTCCCGTCTCCCTCGGCGGAGGCGGTGACGGAGGCCCAGATCCCGTCGGCGTCCGTCCCCACGGCGATGCCCCCCGGCGAAGTCCCCGGCCCCGCCGTGCCCGCCGGCCCGCGCCCGAGCCGGCGCCGCCTGGGGCTGGTCACCGGGAGCGCTGTGGTCGCGGCGGGAGTGGCCGTCTGGCTGGTCATCGCGGCGACCGGCGGACCGCCCGACGACAACAAGGCGGACTCCTCGACGTCATCGGCGCCGACCAGTTCGGCGAGCAGCGCCTCGCCCACCGTCGCGGGCACCTCACGTCCGCCCAGCCTGCCCCCGGGCGCGCACCGCGAGGCCGGCGGGTACGCGTGGGTGACGCCCAAGGGCTGGCGGCGGGACCTGAAGACGGGCTCCGAGGTGCACTACACCTCACCCGACGGCAAACAGGAGATCGCGGCCAAGTCCTCCCTCGCCAAGGGCGACCTCATGGAGACATGGCAGACCTCGGAGCAGAACGCCCGCCAGGGGCAGGGCTATCAGAAGATCCGCCTGGAGGAGACGACCTTCCGGGGCAGGCCGGCGATCGTCTGGGAGTACCTCTTCACGCTCCAAGGGACGCCCTGGCACGCCCAGTTGCTGGGCTTCGAGGCCGACGGGAAGTCGTACCAGGTCAACACCTGGTACCAGCCGGACATCGAGAACCAGGCGCTCGAGGTCTACGCACAGGTCAAGAAGGACTTCACCGTGCTCTAGACGGTCTCTGGACAGAAGGGAGGGGGCCCGCGGCGAGGACGAACGCCGCGGGCCCCCTCCCAACTCTCCTCGGGAGAGCCGGCCGAATCAGCCGACCTTCACCGGAGCGTCGTCATGAGGCTCGTCCGCGACAGGGTGCACTGCCGGCGCGCCGGCTCCCCTCCTCTGCCGGATCACGGCGATCACGAGCACCACCGCGGCGACGAGCAGGGACAACAGGACCGTCTCCCGGCCGTCGTGTTCCGTGTCGGTCAGCATGTAGCCGAGCACGAACACGATCAGCGCGGCCGTCGCCCAGGTCAGATACGGGTTCAGCCACATCTTCACGACGAGCTTCTCCGGCGACTCGCGCTGGATGATCTTCCGCATCCGCAGCTGCGAGAAGCAGATGACGAGCCAGACGAACAGGGCGACCGCACCGGAGGAGTTGACCAGGAAGAGGAAGACCGAGTCCGGGAACTTGTAGTTGAAGAAGACGGCCACGAAGCCGAAGGTGACGGAGACGATGATGGCGGCCAGCGGCACACCACGGGAGGTGGTCCTGGCGAACGCCTTCGGCGCGTCCCGCCGCTGTCCGAGCGAGAACGCCATCCGGGAGGCCGTGTAGAGCCCGGAGTTGAGGCAGGACAGTACGGAGGTCAGCACGATGAAGTTCATGATCTGACCGGCGTGCGCGATGCCGAGGGAGTCGAGGGCGGCGACGTACGAGCCCTGCTCCTTGATCGACGGGTCGTTCCACGGCAGCAGGGTCACGACCACGAAGATCGAGCCGAGGTAGAAGACGCCGACGCGCCAGATGATGCTGTTGGTGGACTTGGTGACGGCGCGCTGCGGGTCCTCGGACTCGCCGGCGGCGAGGGTCGCGATCTCACTGCCCATGAAGGAGAAGACGACCAGCAGCACGCCGGTGAGGATCGCGCCGGGCCCGTTGGGCAGGAAACCGCCGTGGTCGGTGAGATTCCCGAGTCCGGCCTTCTCGGCGTCGACACCCGGCAGCACGCCGAAGATGGCGAGAGCGCCGACCACGACGAACGCGCTGATCGCCACGACCTTGATCCCGGCGAACCAGAACTCGAACTCACCGTACGACCCCACGGACACGAGGTTCGTCGCGGTGAGGACGAGCATCACGATGAGCGCCCACCCCCACTGGGGAACGGCGGGTATCCACCCTTCGAGGATCTTGGCCCCGGCGGTGGCCTCGACAGCCAGTACGACCACCCAGAAGAACCAGTACAGCCAGCCGATCGAGAACCCGGCCCAGCGCCCGAGCGCGCGGTCGGCGTGTGCGGAGAAGGAACCGGACGTCGGATTCGCGGCGGACATCTCGCCGAGCATCCGCATGACAAGGACGACGAGCGTCCCCACCAAGGCGTACGAGAGGAGGATGCCGGGCCCGGCGGTGGCGATACCGGAGCTGGAGCCCACGAAAAGTCCGGCTCCGATGACACCGCCGATGGCGATCATCGACAGATGACGGTTCTTGAGTCCGGCCTGGAGGCCGCCACCGGGTTCTCCGGAGCCTCCGGGGCCGCTTGCGGCCTTCGTGGGGGTCGGCTGCGAGGTCATATCGAGGGGATTCCTTTTCGCCGGGTGAGCAGATCGTCCGTACGAGCGGTGTAAGTGGGGCGTACGAGCCGGTCCAGTGAATCGGAGGCAAAGAGATTCGTGAACCTTTGATTCCAGATCGTTACTTGAGGTTTCCTTGAGGTTCTATAGTGTTGCTCACACTTTTCACGGACGGCACCCGGCGAGGCCGATCCGAAACAGCCATGTCACACTCGAACCATGCGCGTGTATCTCGGCTCCGATCATGCCGGTCTCGAACTGAAGAACCACCTCGTCGAGTGGCTCAAGGCCGCCGGGCACGAGCCCGTCGACTGCGGTCCCCTCATCTACGACGCCCAGGACGACTACCCGCCCTTCTGCCTCCGTGCGGCGACGCGGACAGCGGCGGACCCCGACTCCCTCGGCATCGTGATCGGCGGCTCCGGCAACGGCGAGCAGATCGCCGCGAACAAGGTCGCCGGCGTGCGTGCCGCCCTCGCCTGGAGCGAGGAGACCGCCTCCCTCGGCCGCCAGCACAACAACGCCAACGTCGTGGCCGTAGGCGCCCGCATGCACTCCCAGGAAGAAGCGACGAAGTTCGTCGAGACCTTCCTCACCACCCCGTTCTCCGGCGGCGAACGCCACATCCGCCGCATCAACATGCTCACGGCCTACGAGGCAACAGGCGACCTGCCCCCGATCCCGGCCCACCACCCGCAGGCCTGATCTTTCAGCCCGTCCGGCGTTTGAGGACGAGGCCGTTCAGGCCGATAGCGGGGGTCTGGGGGCGCAGCCCCCAGGTACGGGACGGGTAGGGGCGGAGGGGGCGAAAAAATCCCGCGCCCCGCCACAGCGCACACGCAGGAGGCCCCCGTGCCCGAAGGGCACACGATCCACCGCCTGGCCGAGGACTACGAGGCCAGGTTCGCCGGCGGAATCACCCGAGTCACCAGCCCCCAGGGCAAGTTCGCAGACGCCGCAGCCCTCCTGGACGGCACCGAGTTCGAGAACGCCGACGCCCACGGCAAACACCTCTTCCTACGCTTCAAGGCCGAGGACTGGATCCACATCCACCTCGGCCTCTTCGGCAAGGTCACCTTCGGCGGCGCCCCCGCACCCCCACCCACGGACACCGTCCGGCTCCGCCTGGCGAACCCCACCGCGTACGTCGACCTCCGCGGCCCCACCACCTGCGCCCTGATCACCGACGACGAGAAGCAGGCGATACACGACCGCCTGGGCCCGGACCCCCTCCGCCCGGACGCCGACCCGTCAGCCGCGTACCACCGAATCGCCCGCAGCCGTACGACAATTGCCGCCCTCCTCATGGACCAGAAGATCATCGGGGGCGTGGGCAACGTCTACCGCGCCGAAGTCCTCTTCCGGCACGGCATCGACCCGTACCGGACTGGCAAGGACATCACTCCCGCCGAGTGGGACGCGATCTGGACCGACCTCGTGGACCTCATGCGCGAGGGCGTCCGCAACAACCGCATCGACACGGTCCGCCCGGAACACACCCCCGAGGCCATGGCCCGCCCGCCCCGCGTCGACGACCACGGCGGCGAGGTCTACGTCTACCGCAGGGCCCACCTGCCCTGCCACATCTGTGGCGGCGAGATCCGCACCGCCGATCTCGCCGCCCGCAACCTCTTCTGGTGCCCGGGCTGCCAGAAAGCTTGAGGCCCTAGAATCCGTGGGGCAGCCAGGGCGCGACAGCTGACGAGAACCCGACCGAGGCCTCGACCAGCGCCCCCTGCCGCAACTCCCGCACCCGCCCAGCCGCCCCGAGCGAGGCCAGGGACACCCCGCCCAGATAGGCCGCCCCCAACTCCCGTACGGACAAAGCGAGATCGGCCGAGTCCTCCGTACGCACGCAGGTCGCCCCCTTCGCGTCACCCGAGAGCCGCCAACGCCCCTCGTTCCAGGGGCAGAACGCGTCCTCGACCTCGAACACCAGGTCCACCGTCGCCTGATACGTCCGTGCCTCCAGCGCGGCGCCGACATCGACGAGCCGTACGTGCAGCGCGTCCCTCAGCCGCGGACGGCAGCGGCGGATGTCGGACACCATGTGCTGCCAGGCCTCGTCGACGGGCCGGCCGCGGGTGTCGAGCGTGGACGTCAGGTCGATCTCGAACAGGAACCGCCACAGCGCGCCCTGCACCGCCGGGTCGAGACCTTCCAGGTCCTCCAACACGACCGTGCCCTGGTGCCCGGCCGGATCCCACTCCGGCTTGACCCGGAAACGGGCGTAGCCCACGACCTCGTCGTCCCGCTCGGCGACCACGCACTGGAGTGGCGATGCGCCGTCCCGCTCGCTCTCCGGGTCGAGGAGCGCCACCCGCTCCCAGCCGGGCCGCCGCGCCAGCATGCCCGGACGTCCCGGAACCTGCCGCGCGTACACCGCCTCGCACGCGTCGAGGACATCGGCCGGTGCCGCGTACCGCAGGTGTACGTCGTCGGTGCCGGACGGCACGGACAGTCGTACGCGACTGGTGTCGATCTCGGCGTTGAGCTGATACGTCGCGATGCCGTAGCCGAACCGGCCGTAGATCACCGGCTCCGACGCGGTCAGGACCGCCAGCGGCTCGCCCCACGAGCGGATGTCGTCCAGCTGGCGCCGCATCATGGACCGCAGCACCCCGCGCCGCCGGTGGGTGGCCGCCACGCTCACCATCGTGATGCCCGCGGCCGGTACGGAGGCGCCGCCCGGCACCGTGACGCGGAAGGTGAACGCGCCCGCGGTGCCCACCACCTGGTCACCGTCCCAAACGCCGATGAAACGGTCGTACTCTGAGAGCGCGTTGTACAGTCCGCGCTCGTCGGACGACTCCGGCACTCCGCCGAAGGCGCGGACCAGGTTGTCGTACCACGCGTTCCACTCGGTCTGCTGAAGTACCCGCACGTCGGTCGTCATAGGCCATGCCTACCAGGGCAATGCGGTACGAGCCAGGGAATTTCTCCCCACCGTCGCGGACGCCCTGTGCGAGGACCTGTGCGACGTCTTCTGTGACGTCTTCCATGACGTCTACTGGACGTTCACTGGACGTCTTCTGTGGATTTCTCTGTGAAGTTGAGCGCTCGGACGGGGGACAAGTGGGACCTCCCGTGCCAAGCACCTGGTCCGATGGATAGGGTCCCGAACTAATGGCAGCAGGACGAGAGCGGCGCGCTGAAGCCGATACGTTCACGGCCCGGTTGAAGAAGCAGGTGCACCGGGTCCGCACCGGGCTGCGCAGATCCGCCGTGGACTACTTCCGGGGCGACGGTTCCGACTGGATCGCGCTGGCCGGTCTGCTGCTGACCATTCCGCTGATCGCGGCCACCACGCTGCTCAACTCGGTGTGGTGCTCGCCCGCGGCCCTGGTCCTCCCGATCGTGGCCGGGGGCCTGGTGCTGCGCCCCGCCAGCCTGCTGGGCCTGTACGCCGCGGCCGCCACCGCCCTGATAGTGGAATCCGTGCAGCTCGGCCCGTACACGGAGGGTCCCTCCAGGGTCACGCCGGGTGTGGTCCTGGTCGTCGCGGCCTGCGGCTTCTTCGGTCTGCTGATCGCGCAGTTCCGCAGCCGGGTGGGGGTGCCGTGGCGACGCGGCGGCACCATGCTCTTCGATCTGCGCGAACGCATCCGGGTGCAGAGCAAGCTGCCGCAGCTGCCACTGGGCTGGCACCGGGAGATGGCGCTGCGGCCGGCCGGCGGGCAGTCGTTCTCGGGCGACTTCGTGGTGGCGGCGCGTACGAACGGCGGCCGGACCATGGAGGTCGTCCTGACCGACGTCTCGGGCAAGGGCATGGACGCGGGCTCAAGAGCACTGCTCCTGTCCGGAGCCTTCGGCGGACTGCTGGGTTCCCTCCCCCCGCACGCCTTCCTCCCCGCCGCGAACGGCTACCTCCTCCGCCAGGACTGGGACGAGGGCTTCGCCACGTCGATCCACCTCGTCCTCGACCTGGACTCGGGCGACTACGAACTCTTCTCCGCCGGACACCCGCCAGGCCTTCAGCTCAGCGCGGGCAGCGGCCGCTGGGAGGAGAAGGCCGCGGAAGGCCCGCTCCTCGGGGTCTACGACGGTGCCCAGTTCGACCCCGTCAAGGGCTCCCTGCGCCCCGGCGACGTCCTGATGCTCTTCACCGACGGTCTCGTCGAAACCTCCGAACGCGACATCGTCGAAGGCATCGACCGCCTCACCGGCGAAGCCGACCGCTACGTCGCCGGCGGCTTCCACGGAGCCGCCTGGCACCTCATCGAGGCAGTGGCCAAAGACGTGAACGACGACAGAGCCCTGCTCCTGATCTGCCGCGAGGGCGGAACAACGACGGCTACGGCAATCATCTGAAGCCTTCGACCCGGCCGGAGAAGTCTTCAGCCTTTCCGGCGTTTGAGGACGAGGCCGTTCAGGCCGAAAGCGGGGGTCTGGGGGCGGCAGCCCCCAGGTACGGGACGGGTAGGGGCGGAGGGGGCGAAAACCGGGCTTGACGGCCGCACCGTCCGGCCCCGCGCCGCGCCACATGGGGCGACACTGTTCCCGTGACGCGAACTCTCCTGACCCTGGCTGAAGTCGAAGCCCTCGCCCGTGAGGCGCACGCCGCCCAGACCGACAAGGCGGGACGCCCCTACGCCGAGCACCTCCAGGCCGTGGCGGAGGGCGTCCACGACCGCGGCGGCGACGACGAGCAGATAGCGGCGGCCTGGCTGCACGACGCGGTCGAGGACGACGCGCTGTCGGAGGATTGGCTGACCGAGGCCGCTCTCACGAACCGCACGAAGGCCATCGTGCTGGCACTCACCAAACGCGAGGGCGAGCCCCCGGAGTCGTACGCGAAACGTATCCGCACCACCCCCGGCGCCCTCCTGGTGAAGGCCTCGGACCTGGCGCACAACGCCGACCCGGCCCGCCTCGCGGTCCTCGACGAACACACCAGAGCCCGGCTGACGAAGAAGTACGCCTCGATGCGCGCGCTGCTGGGTCTGGCTCCCTGAGCGCCGACCGGGCCCTCGCCCTCGGGGAAGCCCCGCTGAGGGGCTAGGCGCGCCCCGCCCCGGCCCGCTCACGCGCGAGTTCGGTCGCGTCCCGCTTGAAGGCCCACTCCATCTTGGGCTCCATCGCGAAGCGGAAGACCCGCTGGACGGGCGGCGTGCACAGCAGCGTGACGCCCACGCCCGCGACGAGCGTCACAAAGACCTGCCCGAGCGGCTCGTGCAGCCAGGCGTGGTCGAACCAGCCCCAGTAGTCACCGCCCTTGACCAGGAAGCCGTGCAGCAGATAGCCGTACAGCGTGCCCGCACCGAGCGCCGTGAACCAGAGCTTGCGACGCGGCACCCAGGAGAAGAAGCACACGGTGAGCAGCAGCGAACAGCCGAACAGGGCGAGCGTCATGACGGGACCGACCCACCACGGCGACCCCAACTGCTGTGCGCTGTCACGGTGGTAGAACCAGCCCGTGTTCATCCGCGGGACCGCCCAGTAGCCCACCACCAGCGCGGCGGCGAAGACCGGTACCGACAGGATCCGGATCTCACGCCGGCGCACCAACTGGAAGTACTCCGGCTTCATGTACAGGCCCAGGACGAAGAACGGCAGGAACTGCAGCACGCGTTGGAGGTCCAGATCATCACCGATGTCCGGTGACACGCTCGCGAGCATGGCGACGACGAGGGCGAGCGGGAGCGGCCACCGCACCAGCTTCCACAGCGGTGTCGTCAGCCGCCAGACGAAGAGTGCGGCCAGGAACCAGGTGAGGTACAGGGGGTCGAGCAGGCTGATCGACTGGCCGGGAGCGTTGTCGGCCCAGCGTGAGAAGAGCGAGTAGGCCACTTCGAAGACGACGTACGGCACGGCGATGCCGGTCACCAGCCGTTTGAGCCGGTCGGCGCGCATGTCGAAACTGCGCGAGAAGTAGCCGGAGATGAGGATGAAGGCCGGCATGTGGAAGGCGTACACGACCGTGTACAGCGCTTCGAGGGTGCGGCTCTGGCCCTTCACCGGCTCCCATGCGTGACCCATGGCCACGAGCACGATCGCCAGGTACTTGGCGTTGTCGAAGAACGCGTCGCGCTGCTTGGCGGGTTTGGCGGATGTGGCACCCGGGTCGGCGGCACCGGCGGCCCCCTTCGCGGTCCGGGACGAGCGTGGACCCGGAACTCCCGGCGCGGACTGCTGCGACGGGGGGAGTGGAGCTCCGTGGAGGCCTTGCGGTCGTAGCGAGTTCGTCACAGTTCCTCCGGCCGAAAATCCGGGGAGACGATTTGTGACCTCGCTGCACATACGGGGGACGTGGCGGCGTGGAACATCTGAGGCACCCTAGCGTTGTCCATGCGCTCTCGTAAAACTGCCGACGGCATTCCTGGCAATTGCCTGCGGGTACCCAGGAATTGAGGACGCACACAGTTTCGTTCGCGAGCGGTCCCGTATGCCGATCTACTTACCGTAGACGGGTGTTCTGTCAGCATTCATGACGACTAAATGGCGCATAAGGTACGCGGGCGACTCTGGAGATATGTCCGTTTCATTGGCCTTTATCAACCCGTCCACGGTCTCTTCGATGTGCCTGTGGCAACAATTCGAATTACCTGCGAACAGGATGTGTGGACATGGAAACGATCACTTTGCATTTCCCGTGAGGGCGTACCTTCGAATTGCAGTGCGCAGCACCGCCGTTCACCCGGCCGCAGACGTAACGGCGGTGCGGGGCCCATGTGTCCGTGGCCGACGATGCGTCACCTGCGGCATACGGGAGCCGGGTTGGTGGCACGATGGTTCTGGCGGGGGTGTGTGGGGTTGCACTCCCGGGCCGGGAGAGCGGACCGACCGTAGGGTGTGATCAGTTGTGGCCATTTCGCTGTCAGTGGTGCTGCTGTTGGGGATCGTCCTGGTGGTGTTGATACGGGGTGGATCGATCAAGGGAGGGCCGGCGGTGGTAGCCGTGCTCTTCGGCTTCTTCCTCGCCTCCACCGGCATGGCGGACGACATCCAACGGTTCCTCAACTCGGTGGCGGAGACCATCAACTCGATTCAGTTCTGAGTGGACGGCCGCGCCCGGCAAGAGCGCCCCGCGACGAGAGTCGGGCCGCGGAGGTTCAGTCGTGCCTGCACGTCATAGGGCCCCAATGGCATGCGGGGGCGACGTCTGTGAACGCACTTGGGGCCCGATTCCGTGGAACCAGGCCCCAAGTCACTGCGCAGAGCGGGCGACGGGAATCGAACCCGCGTAGCTAGTTTGGAAGACTAGGGCTCTACCATTGAGCTACGCCCGCAGGGGACGCGCCGCAGGTCAGTGACCGCGGCACAGAGAGCATCGTAGCGGGTCGCACCCCTACGTCGCACATCCCATTACGTGCCCCGTGCACGCTCCCGAAATGCGGCAGCCGTACCCGCCTGGGGCATGTATCTTACGTGTCGCACCAGACGGGGTGTGGCGCAGCTTGGTAGCGCGTCCGCTTTGGGAGCGGAAGGCCGTGGGTTCAAATCCCGCCACCCCGACCACCGTGCCGGCCACCGAGTCGGACGATCGTCAAGATCACCTTTTGGGGCGTGTACCGCCTGCGGTTACTATGCAAGCTGCGTGCCCGTGTGTCTGCATTGTTACGACGTCTCTCAAGGGCCGCGAATCCGCCCAAGGCTCTGCCCGACTCGGCAGCAGCACGCAGCAGAACCCCCAAGAAGTCAGCCACAAGGAGACCGAACCGTGAAGAGCGCCGTGGAGACCCTGAACCCGACTCGGGTTCGGCTCAGCATTGAGGTGCCCTTCGAGGAGCTCAAGGACAGCCTCGACGCGGCGTACAAGAAGATCAACCAGCAGGTCACGGTGAAGGGGTTCCGGAAGGGCAAGATCCCGGCCCGCGTCATCGACCAGCGGTTCGGTCGCGGCGCCGTGCTGGAGGAGGCCGTCAATGACGCGCTCCCGAAGTTCTACACCGAAGCGGTCAACGAGGCTGAGCTGAACGTCCTCGGCCAGCCCGAGGTCGACATCACCGAGCTGAAGGACGGCGAGACGCTGAACTTCACCGCTGAGGTCGACGTCCGCCCGTCCATCGAGATCCCGGACTACGCCGGCATCGAGGTCGAGGTCGACGCCGTCGAGGTCAGCGACGAGGACATCGAGAAGGCCGTCACCGAGCTGCGCGAGCGCTTCGCCTCGACCTCCCCGGTCGAGCGCGCCGCCCAGGACGGCGACGTCGTCACCCTCGACCTGACGGCCAAGGTCGACGGCGAGGTGCTGGAGGACGGCATCGCCTCCGACGTCTCGTACACCATCGGCTCCGGCGAGCTGCTCGACGGCATCGACGAGGCCGTGAAGGGCCTGGAGGCCGGTGGCGAGACCACCTTCACCTCCGAGCTCAAGGGCGGCTCGGCGGCCGGCAAGGAGGCCGAGGTCACCGTCAAGATCAGCCAGGTCGCCGCGCGCGAACTGCCCGAGCTGGACGACGACTTCGCGCAGCTCGCCTCCGAGTTCGACACCCTCGAGGAGCTCAAGGCCGACAGCCGCAAGCGCCTGGAGAACATGAAGCAGTACGACCAGGCCACGCAGGCCCAGGAGCGTGTCCTGGAGAAGCTGCTCGAGCTGGTCGAGGTCCCGGTCCCCGAGAAGCTGCTCGCGGACGAGATCAACACCCGTAAGCACAACCTCGAGCACCACCAGCTCGGTCAGATGGGCCTCGACCTCGAGAAGTACCTCGAGATCCAGGGCAAGACGGCCGAGGAGTTCGACGCCGAGACCGAGGAAGCCGCGGTCAAGGGCATCAAGACGCAGTTCGTCCTTGACGAGCTCGTCAACAAGGAGAAGCTGAACGTCAACCAGGAGGAGCTCACCGAGCACCTCATGCGGCGCGCGGCCTCCTCCGGCATGTCCCCCGACCAGTTCGCCCAGGCCGTCGTCGAAGGCGGCCAGGTCCCGATGCTGGTCGGCGAGGTCGCCCGCGGTAAGGCCCTCGCGGTCGTCGTCGAGGCCGCCGTCGTCAAGGACACCAACGGCGAGGTCGTCGACCTGGACGACGAGGACGAGACCGAGGTTGCGGCCGAGGCCGCCGCCGAGGTCACGGACGGCGACAGCGCCGACGAGAAGACAGAGGCCTGACGGCCCCGCTAGTACGCCACGACGGGCCCCCGGGGACTTCTTGCCCCCGGGGGCCCGTCGTTTTCAGGGGCGCGGGGAAGTGCGCGAGCAACCCACGACCTGCCGCACCCGCCGATCCACCGCCCGCGGCAGACGCGTCTGCGGCCTTCTGGGCACCGAGTGGACAGTTCCCGCACCCATAAGAAGCCCCGCTGAACCCCCGCTCAAGCCAGCGCCGCGCATGCGCTCACAGCGAACAGTTCCCCCTCCGGGATTCCCCGGAGGGACCCGCGCGTTAGGGTCCATGAAGACGAGGGCAGGGGAGTCCCCGAAGCCGCCCGGAGGCGGCGTGCAGCCGCTCCCATGGCGGTGTGTACCGGGGTCCCACGCCCCAGCAGAAGACGTGAGACGGCCCGGTGCCGTCGTAAGACGAGCAGGTGGATACGTGACGAATCTGATGCCTTCCGCCGCCGGCGACCCCTTCATCGGTGGTGGTCTCGGTGACCAGGTCTACAACCGGCTGCTCGGCGAGCGAATCATCTTCCTCGGCCAGGCGGTCGACGACGACATCGCCAACAAGATCACCGCGCAGTTGCTGCTCCTTGCCTCCGACCCGGAGAAGGACATTTTCCTCTACATCAACAGCCCCGGCGGCTCGATCACTGCCGGTATGGCGATCTACGACACCATGCAGTACATCAAGAACGACGTGGTGACGATCGCCATGGGCATGGCGGCCTCGATGGGCCAGTTCCTGCTCAGCGCCGGCACCCCCGGCAAGCGCTTCGCGCTGCCGAACGCCGAGATCCTGATCCACCAGCCCTCGGCCGGCCTCGCCGGCTCCGCGTCGGACATCAAGATCCACGCCGAGCGGCTGCTGCACACCAAGAAGCGCATGGCGGAGCTGACCGCGTTCCACACCGGCCAGACCGTGGAGCAGATCACCCGCGACTCGGACCGCGACCGCTGGTTCGACCCGGTCGAGGCCAAGGTGTACGGCCTCATCGACGACATCATGCCCACCGCGTCCGCCATGCCGGGCGGCGGCGGCACCGGGGCGGCGTAAGCCCCTCAGCGCCCCTCAGGGCGGCGCGGGCCTCTCACCGCCCCCAGGGGTGGCGCAGGCGCCCCAGCGCCTTCAGCCGACCGCCACGGCCCTTTTCAGGCTCTTCAGGAGACACAGTGAACGACTTCCCCGGCAGCGGCCTCTTCGCCCGCACGCAGGCCGAGTACACCGGTCCTCGCGCGGAGTCCCGCTACATCATCCCGCGCTTCGTCGAGCGCACCTCGCAGGGTGTGCGTGAGTACGACCCGTACGCGAAGCTGTTCGAGGAGCGCGTGATCTTCCTCGGCGTGCAGATCGACGACGCCTCCGCCAACGACGTCATGGCGCAGCTGCTGTGCCTGGAGTCGATGGACCCCGACCGTGACATCTCGGTCTACATCAACAGCCCCGGTGGCTCATTCACGGCCCTCACGGCCATTTACGACACGATGCAGTTCGTGAAGCCGGACGTCCAGACGGTCTGCATGGGCCAGGCCGCCTCGGCCGCCGCGATCCTGCTGGCCGCCGGTACGCCGGGCAAGCGCATGGCTCTTCCGAATGCGCGCGTTCTGATCCACCAGCCTTACAGTGAGACCGGCCGCGGGCAGGTCTCCGACCTCGAAATCGCTGCGAACGAGATCCTCAGGATGCGTGCGCAGCTGGAAGACATGCTGGCCAAGCACTCGACCACGCCGATCGAGAAGATCCGCGAGGACATCGAGCGCGACAAGATCCTCACGGCTGAGGACGCGCTGGCGTACGGCCTGATCGACCAGATCATCTCCACCCGGAAGATGAACAACAACGCGGTCGTCTGACGTATCCCTGTAGCATCTGCCGCTCCTTGGCCCGGTTCACGACAAAGTGAACCGCGCCAAGGGGGGCCCGAACGGGGGGCTCGGCAAGGTACCGTCGGACATAAGGCAGCACCAGGAGCCGCTGGACCTAGGCGTCTCCCAGGCGAAGGGGAAGCACACCGTGGCACGCATCGGTGACGGCGGCGATCTGCTCAAGTGCTCGTTCTGTGGCAAGAGCCAGAAGCAGGTCAAGAAGCTCATCGCAGGCCCTGGTGTGTACATCTGCGACGAGTGCATCGATCTCTGCAACGAGATCATCGAGGAAGAACTGGCGGAGACGAGCGAGGTGCGCTGGGAGGAACTTCCCAAGCCTCGCGAGATCTACGAGTTCCTCGAGGGGTACGTCGTAGGCCAGGAGCCGGCCAAGAAGGCGCTCTCGGTCGCGGTGTACAACCACTACAAGCGCGTCCAGGCCGGTGAGAACAGCGCGGGGCAGAACCGCGAGGACGCCATCGAGTTGGCGAAGTCCAACATCCTGCTCCTCGGCCCGACGGGTTCGGGCAAGACACTCCTCGCCCAGACCCTGGCCCGCATGCTCAACGTCCCGTTCGCCATCGCCGACGCGACGGCGCTGACGGAGGCGGGGTACGTCGGCGAGGACGTCGAGAACATTCTGCTGAAGCTCATCCAGGCAGCGGACTACGACGTCAAGAAGGCCGAGACCGGCATCATCTACATCGATGAGATCGACAAGGTCGCGAGGAAGAGCGAGAACCCCTCGATCACCCGCGATGTGTCCGGCGAGGGCGTCCAGCAGGCCCTGCTGAAGATCCTCGAAGGCACCACGGCCTCGGTCCCGCCGCAGGGCGGACGCAAGCACCCGCACCAGGAGTTCATCCAGATCGACACGACGAACGTCCTGTTCATCGTGGGCGGGGCCTTCTCGGGCCTGGAGAAGCTCATCGAGTCGCGGGCGGGAGCGAAGGGGATCGGCTTCGGCGCGACGATCCGCTCGAAGCGCGAACTCGAAGCCAAGGACCAGTTCGAGGACGTCATGCCCGAGGACCTGGTCAAGTTCGGCATGATCCCCGAGTTCATCGGCCGCCTCCCGGTCATCACCTCGGTCCACAACCTGGACCGCGAGGCACTCCTCCAGATCCTCGTCGAGCCCCGCAACGCGCTGGTGAAGCAGTACCAGCGCCTCTTCGAACTCGACGGTGTGGAGCTGGACTTCGAGGGCGAGGCCCTCGAAGCCATCGCCGACCAGGCCATCCTCCGCAAGACCGGCGCCCGCGGGCTGCGCGCCATCATGGAGGAAGTCCTCATGTCCGTGATGTACGAGGTCCCGTCCCGCAAGGACGTGGCCCGCGTCGTCATCACCTCGGAGGTCGTCCGCTCGAACGTGAACCCGACGCTGATCCCGCGCGATGCGCGCGGACGCGGCCCGGGCGAGCAGAAGACGGCGTAGCCGACAGTTGCGCATACGCGAAGGGGCCCCGGTCAACTGACCGGGGCCCCTTCGCGGTTGAGCCGATGGCGTCAGGCCTTGACGCGAACTTCCTTGCGGAGCTTGGCGGTCAACTCGGCCGCCTCCTCCAGCGACTTGCTCTTGCCCGCGATCAGCTCAGCCAGGTCGTACGACATCACGTAGGCGACCGTGCTGTGGTCACCCCAGATGCAGAAAGGCATGTTCGCGGTCATGCCGGATTCGGTGGACTCGATCGACTGGCACTTCATGACGCCGTTATCGAAGTCGGAGGGAGTGAACGCCTTGGGGCTGCCCACGAGCTTGCTGCCGGAGTCCGTGTCCTTCGCTGCCTCCGCCTTCATGGAGGCGAACATCGCGTCGACGACCTTCTCCGGGTCCTCGATGCTGCCGTACACGCCCGCGAACATCAGTTGCTTCGGCGCGGTTTCCGACCCTGCGCTATAGCCCGCGCTGACGTCCTGGGGGTCCTTGACGCCCCACGACTCCGCGTCTTTGATGTCGCTCTCGGTCAGCGTGCCGGCCTCGGCGTCGTCGCCCTTCTTGTACTCGTCGTTGAGCACCGTCGCCGGCGTAGTCAGCTTGTGCGCGCCGTCGTCCGCGACGTCCGAGCTGCCACTGCTGCTCCCGATGACCAGGTACGCCCCCACCGCGATCGCGGCCACGACCGCCACCGCGCCGATGATGAGGCCCGTCTTCTTGCCGCCGCCGCCCGGCGGGGGCGGCTGCGGGACGCCGTAGGGCTGCTGGCCGTACGGGGGCTGGCCGTAGGGAGGCTGCTGGCCGTACGGGGGCGTCTGGGGCGGGGCGCCCTGGGGGTAGCCGTAGCCGGGCTGCGCGGGGGGAGCCTGCTGCGGGTAGCCATAGCCGGGCTGGGGGGCGGCCTGCGGCTGCTGGGGCTGCTGGCCGTAGGGGCCCGGCTGACCGTACGGTCCGGGCTGCTGGGGCTGCCCGTCGTACGGGCCCGGCTGGTTGTAGCTCATTGCTGGGGTTCCCCCTCCAGATGCTTATGTGTTCCTGACATCCTGGCGTACAGGTCACAGAGCCAGGTCCTCGGGGGCCGCACCGTTACGAAGTAAACGCGTTTCGGGACACCCCCGTGACGCCTCTAAACTGACCCCGTGACCGACAACGCTCAGCAGCAGCCGCCAGCGCCCACCTCCGAACTGCCGACCCAGTACGCGCCGGCCGAGGTAGAGGGGAAGCTGTACGAGCGCTGGGTCGAGCGGGGTTACTTCGCCGCCGACGCGAAGAGCGACAAGCCCGCGTACACCATTGTCATTCCGCCGCCGAACGTCACCGGGTCGCTGCACCTGGGGCACGCCTTCCAGCACACGCTCATGGACGCGCTGACGCGTCGTAAGCGCATGCAGGGCTTCGAGGCGCTGTGGCTGCCGGGGATGGACCACGCCGGTATCGCCACGCAGAACAAGGTCGAGCAGCAGCTCGCCGAGGAGGGCAAGTCGCGGCAGGACCTCGGCCGCGAGGCGTTCGTCGAGCGCGTCTGGCAGTGGAAGGAAGAGTACGGCGGCAAGATCCTCGGGCAGATGCGCCGGCTCGGGGACGGTGTGGACTGGTCGCGTGAGCGGTTCACCATGGACGAGGGGCTGTCGCAGGCCGTTCAGACCATCTTCAAGAAGCTGTACGACGACGAGTTGATCTACCGCGCCGAGCGCATCATCAACTGGTGTCCCCGATGTCTGACCGCCATCTCCGACATCGAGGTCGAGTACCAGGAGGACGACGGCGAGCTCGTCTCGATCAAGTACGGGGAGGGCGACGAGACCCTCGTGGTCGCGACCACCCGCGCGGAGACCATGCTCGGTGACACCGCCGTCGCCGTTCACCCCGACGACGAGCGCTACAAGCACCTTGTCGGCAAGCGGATCAAGCTGCCGCTGACCGACCGCACCATCCCTGTCGTCGCCGACACCCACGTCGACCCCGAGTTCGGCACCGGCGCCGTCAAGGTCACCCCCGCCCACGACCCGAACGACTTCGCCATCGGCCAGCGCCACGGCCTGGAGTCGATCACCGTCATGGACGAGCGGGCGGTCATCACCGTCCACGGCCCCTTCCAGGGACTCGACCGTTTCGAGGCCCGCTCCGCCATCGTGGGCGCGCTGCGCTCGCAGGGCCGGATCGTCGCCGAGAAGCGTCCGTACGTCCACTCCGTGGGCCACTGCTCGCGCTGCCGCACGACCGTCGAGCCGCGCCTGTCGATGCAGTGGTGGGTCAAGGTGGGCCCGCTGGCCCAGGCCGCCGGTGACGCCGTCCGTGACGGCCGGGTCGCGATCCACCCCGCCGACATGTCGAAGCGCTACTTCGACTGGGTCGACAACATGCACGACTGGTGCATCTCACGGCAGTTGTGGTGGGGCCACCGGATTCCCGTCTGGTACGGCCCCGACGGCGAGGTCGTCTGCGTCGGCCCCGACGAGGAGCCGCCGAGCGGCGAGGGCTGGACCCAGGACACCGACGTCCTCGACACCTGGTTCTCGTCAGGGCTGTGGCCGTTCTCCACGCTCGGCTGGCCCGAACAGACCCCGGACCTGGAGAAGTTCTACTCGACGGACGTCCTTCTCACCGGCCACGACATCATCTTCTTCTGGGTTGCCCGGATGATGATGTTCGGCCTGTACGCGATGGACGGCGAGGTCCCCTTCAAGACCATCGCGCTGACCGGCCTGGTCCGCGACGAGCGCGGCAAGAAGATGTCGAAGTCCTTCGGCAACGTCGTCGACCCGCTCGACTGGATGGACCGGTACGGCTCCGACGCCGTCCGCTTCACCCTCGCCCGCGGTGCCAACCCCGGCACCGATGTGCCGATCGGCGAGGACTGGGTCCAGGCGTCCCAGAAGTTCGCCAACAAGATCTGGAACGCCACGCGCTTCGCGCTGATGAACGGTGCGACCGTCGAGGGCCCGCTGCCGGAGCCGTCGAAGCTGTCGGCGACCGACCGGTGGATCCTGTCCCGGCTGAACAAGACCGTCGCCGAAGTCGACGCGTTCTACGAGGACTTCCAGTTCGCGAAGTTGTCCGACTCGCTCTACCACTTCGCGTGGGACGAGGTCTTCGACTGGTACGTCGAGCTGTCGAAGACGACGTTCATGGCCGGCGGCGAGCCGGCGAAGGTCTCGGGCCGGGTCCTCGGTGAGGTCCTGGACGTGATGCTTCGCCTCCTCCACCCGGTCGTCCCCTTCGTGACGGAGTCGCTCTGGACCACCCTCACCGGTGGTGAGTCGGTCGTCGTCGCGGACTGGCCGAAGGACAGTGGCTTCCGCGACGAGGCCGCCGAGCGTGAGATCAAAACGCTCCAGCAGGTCATTGTCGAGGTCCGCCGCTTCCGCGACGGGCAGGGTCTGCAGCCCGGTCAGCGGGTCCCGGCCCGGCTGACCCTCGACGGCACGGCGTTCGCTCCGCACGAGGCGGCCATCCGGCAGCTGCTGCGGCTCCAGCCCGAGGGTGAGGGCTTCTCGGCCACGGCGACCCTGCCGGTCGCCGGTGCCACGGTCGCGCTCGACCTCTCCGGGACGATCGACGTCGCCGCGGAGCGCAAGCGGCTCGCGAAGGATCTCGCCGCTGCCGAGAAGGAGAAGGCCCAGGCGCACGGCAAGCTCGGCAACGAGGCGTTTCTCGCCAAGGCGCCGGACCAGGTGGTGGAGAAGATCCGCACGCGGCTCGCCAAGGCGGACGAGGACATCGCCCGGATCCTGGCGCAGCTGGAGGGGCTGCCGGAGGCGTGACCGACCGGGGGCGGTGGGGGAGGCAGTTTTTCGCCCCCTCCGCCCCTACCCGTCCCTTGGGCTCCGCCCCAGACCCCGCTCCTCAAACGCCGGAGGGGCTGAAAATCTTGCCCGAGCCATGGAGCCTTCAGCCCCTCCGTAGACTGGCCCCGTGAGCCAGCTCCCCCCGCACGACAGCAGCGAGTCAGAACCGCAGGATCCGTTGGGTCTCTTCGAAGAGATCGTCGAGGCCGAGACCGGCCGTGACCCCGATCTCGCGGTGATCGAGGCCGGCAGCCGAACCCTGCGTACCCAGGGCTTCGGCGGGCCGGAGGCCGATGTGCCCGGCCGGCCGGCCGATCCGGCGACCGACAAGGCGCTGCGCGAGGTGGAGGCCGAGCTCGCGACGCGCTGGGGCGAGACGAAGATGGAGCCGTCGGTCAGCCGCATCTCCGCGCTGATGGACGTCCTGGGGGACCCGCAGCGGTCGTACCCCTCGATCCACATCACGGGGACGAACGGCAAGACGTCCACGGCCCGCATGATCGAGGCCCTTCTCGGTGCCTTCGACCTCCGTACCGGCCGCTACACGAGCCCGCACGTCCAGTCGGTCACCGAGCGCATCAGCCTGGACGGTTCGTCGATCTCCGCCGAGCGGTTCATCGAGACGTACAACGACATCAAGCCGTACATCGAGATGGTCGACGCCCAGCAGGAGTTCCGGCTCTCCTTCTTCGAGGTGCTCACGGCAATGGCGTACGCCGCGTTCGCGGACACGCCCGTCGATGTCGCCGTCGTGGAAGTGGGCCTGGGCGGCACCTGGGACGCCACGAACGTCATCGACGCCGATGTCGCCGTGGTCACCCCGATCGACCTCGACCACACCGACCGGCTCGGCGAGACGCCCGGTGAGATCGCGGTGGAGAAGTCCGGGATCATCAAGCAGAACGCCACCGTGATCCTGGCCCAGCAGCCGGTGGACGCGTCGCAGGTGCTGCTGAAGAAGGCCGTGGAGGTCGACGCGACCGTGGCCCGGGAGGGTCTCGAATTCGGCGTCGTGTCCCGACAGATCGCCGTCGGCGGACAGGTCCTCACGCTGCGCGGCCTCGGCGGCGAGTACGACGAGATCTATCTCCCGCTGCACGGCCCCTACCAGGCGCACAACGCGGCCCTGGCGCTCGCCGCCGTCGAGGCGTTCTTCGGCGTCGGCGCCCAGCGCCCCGACCCGCTCGACCTGGACACGGTCCGCAAGGCGTTCGCGACCGTCGCCTCTCCGGGCCGCCTGGAGGTCGTACGACGTTCCCCGACGATCGTGCTGGACGCGGCGCACAACCCGGCGGGCGCCCGTGCCACCGCCGAGGCGATCCCGGATGCCTTCGACTTCAGTCGGCTCATCGGCGTCGTGGGCGCCAGCTCCGACAAGAACGTGCGAGGGCTGCTGGAGGCCTTCGAGCCGATCCTCGCCGAAGTGGTGGTCACGCAGAACTCCAGTCAGCGCGCGATGAACGCGGACGAGCTGGCCGGGATCGCCGTCGAGGTCTTCGGCGACGACCGGGTGCAGGTGGAGCCGCGGCTCGACGACGCGCTTGAGGCCGCGATCACGCTGGCCGAGGAAGAGGGCGAGTACTCCGGCAGTGGGGTGCTCGTCACCGGATCCGTCATTACCGTCGGCGAGGCCCGGCTGCTGTTGGGGAGGGGATGACCGCTGTGCGTACGCTCTGTGCTTCGACTCTGATCGGCGAGTTCTTCGTCATCGGGTTCGCCGCGCTGGTCGCGATGAAGGATCCCGATCTGGCGACCTCCACGGTGTGGACGGTCAGCGGGATCCTGATGGCGCTGAGCATCCTGCTCTGCGGCGTGATCACCCGGCCGGGCGGCCTCCAGCTCGGCTGGGCGTTGCAGATCGCGCTGATCGCCGGTGGTTTCTTCGTGCCGTCGATGTTCATCCTCGGGTTGATCTTCGCCGCCCTGTGGTGGGCGTCGATCCACTACGGGCGGAAGATCGACGAGGCCAAGGCCCGGTTCGCGGCGCAGGCGCAGGACCCGGCACAGGCGCAGCCAGGGGGTAACGCGGCGTAGTGGTCGCGGCGTACCCCGTACCAGCTGACGCGGAGTGCCCCCGTACCACCTGACGCGGCGTAACACCTACCAGACACGCCCTGTAGCCTCGGTTCCCCGCACACCATGTGATCGAAGGAGCCATCAAGTGAGCCAGCGCACCCTCGTCCTTCTCAAGCCCGACGCCGTCCGTCGCGGTCTGACAGGCGAGATCATCAGCCGTATCGAGCGCAAGGCCGGCTGGCAGATCACCGCGCTGGAGCTGCGGACGCTGGACCAGGACACGCTGGAGCAGCACTACGGCGAGCACAAGGGCAAGCCCTTCTACGAGCCGCTGGTGGAGTTCATGGCCTCCGGGCCGGTCGTGGCGCTCGTCGTCGAGGGCGAGCGGGTCATCGAGGGGGTGCGCGCGCTCGCCGGTCCCACCGACCCGATCGCCGCCGCGCCCGGCTCCATCCGCGGCGATTTCGGTGTGATCGTCCGCGAGAATCTGATCCACGCCTCCGACTCCGAGGAGTCCGCCGAGCGCGAGCTGAAGATCTTCTTCCCCGGCCGCGGCTGAACGAGTTCCCCCGTTACGGCTGAACGAGCGCCGGGGCGTGAGCCTTGGGCCGTAAGTATTTCGAGAAACTTTCTGATGGGGCGTCAGCCCCGCTCGTCTGTCTGACCTGGGACGGCCGTGTATTTGCGGCCGTCCCGTGGCATATGCGTGCCGATCGGGGGAACGCGTACCCCCGATGGCCCGTCTCCAGGAGCGGGGCGGCGTCTCATCTGCTGACAATGGCGAAGACCCTCGCGCAGTGTTCGTGCAGGCGCGTCTACGATGTAAGCCTTCACCTCACTGCACCCACCTCGCCGTCCTAAAAAGCCGTCAAAGCTCCACTTGGGAAGGCCAGACGAATCCTGATGGGGAACTCAATGTCGTTCATCGGCCGTGACATGGCTGTCGACCTCGGGACCGCCAACACGCTGGTGTACGTCAGGGGTCGCGGGATCGTACTCAACGAGCCGTCCGTCGTCGCGATCAACACCAACACCGGTGGCATTCTCGCGGTCGGCGCGGAAGCGAAGAAGATGATCGGGCGGACTCCTGGCAACATCGTTGCCGTGCGTCCGCTGCGGGACGGTGTGATCGCCGACTTCGAGATCACCGAGCGTATGCTCCGCTACTTCATTCTGAAGATCCACAAGCGGCGCTATCTCGCCCGCCCCCGTGTCGTCGTCTGTGTGCCCTCGGGCATCACGGGCGTCGAGCGCCGTGCCGTCATCGAGGCGTCGTCCCAGGCCGGGGCGCGCCAGGTGCACATCATCGAGGAGCCCATGGCCGCGGCCATCGGTTCCGGCCTGCCGGTCCACGAGGCCACGGGCAACATGGTGGTGGACATCGGCGGCGGCACCACGGAGGTCGCGGTCATCTCGCTCGGCGGTATCGTCACCGCGCAGTCCATCCGCGTCGCGGGCGACGAGCTGGACAACGCGATCATCCAGCACATCAAGAAGGAGTACTCCCTCCTTCTCGGTGAGCGGAGTGCCGAGCAGATCAAGATCACGATCGGTTCGGCGTACGACCTCGACAATGACGAACACACCGAAATCCGTGGCCGGGACCTGGTGTCCGGGCTGCCCAAGACCGTCGTCATCTCCGCGGCCGAAGTGCGCAAGGCCATCGAAGAACCGGTCAACTCGATCATCGACGCGGTGAAGACGACCCTGGACAAGTGCCCGCCGGAACTCTCCGGTGACGTGATGGACCGCGGAATCGTTCTGACCGGCGGCGGAGCCCTGCTGCGCGGTCTCGACGAGCGGCTGCGCCGCGAGACCGGCATGCCGATCCATATCGCGGAGGACCCGCTGGACAGCGTGGCGCTCGGCGCCGGCAAGTGCGTCGAGGAGTTCGAGGCACTTCAGCAGGTTCTGGACGCCCAGCCGCGCAGATGAGGTAACTCTTCGATTCCGCCGTACGAGATGAACCCTTCTCGTACGGCGGATCGTTGATATTCAGGAATAAGCTCCCCCATAAGATCCTCAACACCCTTGGCAATTCTGCTCGGGGTGCGCCCCTGTTGACGCATCCCGGCCTATCCCGATCCATCGCGACTCAACTCGACTCGCCAGGACTGACGACGACGACCACGACTGACGACGACTGCCCACGACCCATCCCGAACTCATTCCTGAACCATTCCGACGTAGGAAGGCACGGCCGCCGCACGTGAGGGACACACGAGAGAGCCGGCTGCTCCTGGTGCTGCTGATCGCCATCGCGTTCGCTTTGATCACGGTGGACATCCGCGGTGGCGAGGATTCACCGGTCGACGGTGCCCGGGGGGCCGCCGCGACGGTCTTCGGCCCGATCGAGAACGGGGTGGCGTCCGCGGTCGACCCCGTCGGCAACGCGGTCGCGGCAGTCCGCGACTCGGGCGACCGGCACGACCGCATCGCCCAGCTCGAACAGGACAACGCGGCGCTGAAGGCGAAGCTCGGCAGCGACGACCGCAACAGCAGCCGTCTCGCACAGCTCGACAAGATGCTCAAGACGGCGGGCGCCGGCCAGTACGGCATCAAGGGCGCCGAGGTCATCGCCATAGGAGCGGCCCAGGGCTTCTCCTGGACCGTGACGATCGACGTGGGCACCAGCGACGGCGTCACCCGTGACATGACCGTGCTCAACGGAGACGGACTGGTCGGGCGTGTCACCACGGTCGGCCCGAACACCGCCACCGTGCTGCTCGCCAACGACCCCGACTTCACCGTCGGCACGCGCATGGAGGCCACCGACGAACTCGGCTTCGCCTCCGGACAGGGCGACCAGCCGCTGCGCGTCGAGCTGCTCAACGGCAAGGCCAAGATCAACAAGGGTGACCGGCTGGTCACCTTCGGCTCGCAGGCCGACAAGCCGTTCGTGCCCGGCGTACCCGTCGGCGTCGTCTCCCGCGTCGACCCGTCCGGCGGCGACCTGACCCGCACCATCTACGTCAAGCCGTTCGTCTCGTTCACGAAGCTCGACATCGTCGGCGTCGTGGTCCAGACCCCCGACAAGGACCCGCGCGACGCCGTACTGCCGCCGAAACCCAAGCCAACGCCCACGCCGACGGTGACCGTGACGGTCACCCCCTCGGCGGACGTGCCCGTCGACGGCCAGCTGCAGTAGGAGCCGAAGCCCCATGCGTTTCAACCGGATGCTGCTCTCCACCACCCTGGTGGTCGTCGCCCTGGTGATCCAGGTGAGCGTCCTCGCCCGACTCCATCTCCCGGGCGCCGTCCCCGACCTGCTGCTGCTGACCGTGCTGGCCCTCGCCATGGTCTACGGCCATGTCGGCGGCGCCCTCATCGGCTTCGGCGCCGGCCTCCTCGCCGACCTCGCCCCGCCCGCCGACCATGCCGCCGGGCGCTACGCCCTCGTGCTGTGCGTCATCGGCTACCTGGCCGGGCTGGTGAAACCCGACAACGGCCAGCTCAAGTCCGCGACAGGACCGATGGCCGTGGTCGTCGCCGCCGCGATCGGATCCACCCTGCTGTACGCCGGTGTCGGAGCCCTCGTCGGCGACACCTCCGCCCGCCATGTGGGCCTCACCGGCCTGCTGTTCAGCGCCGCCCTGTACGACCTGCTGCTCGCACCCTTCGTGGTCCCAGGGCTGATGGCCCTCGCCAGACGCGCCGAGAACGATCCGCTCGCCGAGACCAACTCGGGCGGCAAGTCGGCCGACGTCGCCGCGGGCTGGCTGTCCTCCGGCACAGGGCTGCGCATCGGCAGCCAGCGCGGGGGACTGAGAGTGAAGGCCGCCAAGGCGCGGGTCGCCAGGGCGGGACGCATCAAGGGGGTCAAGCGGCTTTGAGAGCGCACCAGTTGGTGGCCCGGTCACACAGGTTCACCGTGTACTCGTATGACTCGTACGCACACTGAGAGGGGGAGGCAGCAGCAGTGACCAACATCCCCGAGACCGGTCGGACCCCACGGGTCCAGATCCGACTCGTCGTCATCCAGATTCTCGTACTGTCCCTCCTCGGCACCCTCGGCGGACGCCTCTGGTATCTCCAGATCCGCAACGGCGACGAGTACGCCAAGGAGGCCTCCGGCAACCACGTGCAGCAGGTCGTCAGTCCCGCCGTACGCGGCTCGATCCTCGACGCCCGCGGTGTGCCGATCGCCGACAACGAGACCCGGCTCGTGGTCTCCGCCTCGCGCACCGACCTGCTGAAGATGAAGGACGACGGCGAGGCCGTCCTCACCAAACTCGCAGGCGTCCTCGGCATGAAGCCGCAGGACGTCATGGAGAAGGTCCGCCTCTGCGACGCCAAGACGCCGCAGCCGTGCTGGAACGGCTCGCCCTACCAGCCGATCCCCATCACCGACGAGGCCACCGCCAAGCAGGCCCTGCAGATCCGCGAGCGCTCCGAGGACTTCCCCGGCATCAGCGCCGAGCCCGAGGCCGTACGCCGCTACGCCGCCCCCGGCGGAGCCAACACCGCGCAGGTGCTGGGCTATCTCTCGCCCGTCACCGACGACGAGATCACCAAGGCCGAGGACAGCGACTCGCCGTATCTGCGCTCCGACCAGGTGGGCCGCTCGGGCCTGGAGCGCCAGTACGACCAGGAGCTGCGCGGCAAGGCGGGCGTCACCCGCTACGAGGTCGACAACCTCGGCCGCGTCATCGGACAGGCCGAGAGCGACGCCGCCCAGCCCGGTTCGAACGTCGTCACCAGCATCGACGCCCGCGTGCAGAGCGTCGCCGAGTACGAGCTCAACGAGGCGATGAAGGTCGCCCGCACCGAGTTCGACAAGAACACCGGCGAGAACTACAAGGCGGACTCCGGGGCCGTCGTGGTGATGGAGGCCAAGACCGGCCGTGTGGTCGCCATGGCGTCCAACCCGACGTACGACCCGAACGCCTGGGTCGGCGGCATCTCCGGCAAGGACTACGCCCAGCTGACCGGCAAGAACTCCAACTACCCGCTGCTCAACCGGGCGATCCAGGGCCAGTCGGCCCCCGGCTCGATCTTCAAGGTCGTCCCGACGGCCGCCGCCATCAATGCGGGCTACTCCTTCGACGGCCCCTACGAGTGCTCCAGCTCGTACTCCGTCGGCGGCCAGGTCTTCAAGAACTTCGAGTCCAAGGGATACGGCCCGATCAGCCTCGGCCGGGCCCTGGAGGTCTCCTGCGACACCGTCTTCTACCGCCTCTCGCACGAGGAGTGGAAGAAGGACGGCGGCATCGACCCGAAGAAGAACCCCGACGACTGGTTCTACAAGACGGCCCACCAGTTCGGCCTCGGCGCGGAGACCGGCATCGATCTCCCGAACGAGGTCACCGGGCGCATCCCCGACCGCCAGTGGAAGGAAAGCTACTGGGAGGCCAACAAGGACGCCTGGTGCAAGTACGGCAAGAAGGGCGGCACGTACGCCGAGCAGATCGCGTACGAGAACTGCCTCGAAGGCAACAAGATGCGCGCCGGTGACTCCGTCAACTACTCCATCGGACAGGGCGACACCCTCGTCACCCCGATCCAGATGGCGGCGATCTACGGAGCGATCTCCAACGGCGGCACCCTGTACGAGCCCACCGTCGGCAAGGCCATCGTCAGCGCCGACGGCAAGAGCGTCGAGGAGATCGCGCCGAAGGCGAACGGCAAGCTGCCGATGACGTCGAAGACGCGCGACGAGATAGACGGAGCCCTCGCGGGAGTCGCGACCACCGGTACGGCCGCCTGGCGATTCGGCGGCTGGCCGCAGGACGAGATCCCGATGCACGCCAAGACGGGTACCGCCGAGGTCTACGGCAAGCAGACGACCTCGTGGTTCGCCACGTACACCAAGGACTACACGGTCATCATGACCATCTCCCAGGGTGGTACGGGTTCCGGTGCCTCGGGCCCCGCCGTGCGCAACATCTACAACGCGCTCTACGGCGTCTCCCCGGACGGCAAGATCGACAACAAGAAGGCGCTGCTGCCCACCCCGCAGAAGAGCCTGCCGAAGGTCCAGTCCGACGGTTCGATCGACGCCCCGAAGATCGAGAAGTACGACCCGAAGAAGGAGCAGGCCACCGAGCCCGCTGCGTTCACCGGGACGGACGGACAACTGCCCGGGGCGACGACCTCGTCGCCCTCGGCCGAGAACCGTGACACCCGACGGCGCAGAGCCCGCCCGAAGAGGCGAAGGATCCTGACATGACCATCGCCCCGAACAAGAGGCGGAGACTCGTATGACCGGCGCGAACAACTTCTCCGTCTCCGGGTACGGACCCGAACGCGGCAGCCTCTCGCGGCTGTTCGCCCGTGACTCGCTGACCAGGCGTCTTGACTGGCCGATACTCTTCTCGGCCATCGCGCTCTCGGTCATCGGCTCGGTCCTCGTCTACTCGGCGACCCGCAACCGCACCGAGATCAACCAGGGCGACCCGTACTACTTCCTGATCCGGCACCTCATGAACACCGGCATCGGCTTCGGCCTGATGGTCGGCACGGTCTGGCTCGGCCACCGCACCCTGCGCACGGCCGTCCCGATCCTGTACGGCCTCTCGGTCGCCCTGATCCTCGCGGTGCTCACCCCGCTCGGCGCCACGGTCAACGGCGCCCACGCGTGGATCGTGCTCGGCGGTGGCTTCTCGCTCCAGCCCTCCGAGTTCGTGAAGATCACGATCATCCTGGGCATGGCGATGCTCCTTGCGGCCCGTGTCGACGCGGGCGACAAGCCCTACCCCGACCACCGCACGGTCCTCCAGGCGCTCGGCCTGGCCGCCGTGCCGATGATGATCGTCATGCTGATGCCCGACCTCGGCTCGGTCATGGTCATGGTCATCATCGTGCTGGGCGTGCTGCTCGCCTCCGGCGCCTCCAACCGCTGGGTGTTCGGACTGCTCGGCGCTGGTGCGCTCGGCGCCATCGCGGTCTGGCAGCTCAAGATCCTCGACGAGTACCAGATCAACCGCTTCGCCGCCTTCGCCAACCCCGAGCTCGACCCGGCCGGCGTCGGCTACAACACCAACCAGGCGCGTATCGCGATCGGTTCGGGCGGCCTCTTCGGCACCGGCCTCGGCAAGGGCTCACAGACCACCGGCCAGTTCGTCCCCGAACAGCAGACGGACTTCGTCTTCACCGTCGCGGGCGAGGAACTGGGCTTCGTCGGCGCCGGGCTGATCCTGCTGCTCCTCGGCGTCATCCTGTGGCGCGCCTGCCGTATTGCCCGCGAGACGACCGAGCTGTACGGCACGATCGTCGCCGCCGGGATCATCGCCTGGTTCGCCTTCCAGTCCTTCGAGAACATCGGCATGACCCTCGGCATCATGCCGGTCGCGGGGCTGCCACTGCCCTTTGTGTCGTACGGCGGCTCATCGATGTTCGCGGTGTGGGTGGCCGTCGGGCTGTTGCAGTCGATCAGGGTGCAGCGACCGATGTCCGCCTGAGACTTGGGCGCCCGGGTGTCGCCCCGGACAACGTGGGGCGACACCCGGGAAAACGACAAATGTGGCCGAGATGACGGGTCCGGACACATCGGGGTCTGCCGCCGGCCCGAGATCGCGTCTAGATTCGGTGCATGGCGGACACAAAGCGCGAGATCGAGCGAAAGTACGAAGGTCCCGCAGCCGAGGGTGACGCGGGACTGCCGGAACTGACGGGCGTCGCAGGGGTCGCGTCCGTCATCGACAAGGGCGTCGCCGAACTCGACGCCACCTACTACGACACGGCCGACCAGCGGCTCGCCGCCGCGTCCCTCACACTGCGCCGCCGCACCGGCGGCGACGACGCGGGCTGGCATCTCAAATTCCCCGTCGCCGAAGACGTACGCGACGAGATCCGGGCCCCGCTCTCCGACGACCCGCCCCACTCGCTGACCGGCCTCGTACGCTCCCGGGTGCGCGACGCCGAACTCGTCCCCCTCGTACGCCTGCGCTCGGCCCGTGACGTCCGCCATCTCGTCGACGACTCCGGCGCCCTGCTCGCCGAGGTCAGCCTCGACCGTGTCCGCGCCGAGCGGCTCAGCGGCGGCGGGGGCACCGCCGAGTGGACCGAGATCGAGGTGGAGCTCGCGGACGACGGCGACCCCGCCTTCCTCGACAAGGTCGAGAAGAAGCTCCGCAAGGCGGGTCTGGCCCGCTCCTCGTCGGCGTCCAAGCTGGCGAAGGCGCTGGGGGAGACGGCGCCGAGGACGAAGGGCAAGAAGGCCGGGGCGCCTGCCGTGGGGGCCGGTGCGCCCGCCGTGGCGAAGGAGCCCGTCAGTGCGGGCGACCACGTTCTGGCGTACATCCGCACCCAGCGTGACGCGATCGTCGAGCTGGATCCCGCCGTCCGGCGCGACCTCCACGACTCCGTGCACAGCATGCGCGTCGCCACCCGTCGGCTGCGCAGCGCGTTCCGCTCGTACGGCAAGATTCTCGACCGTGCCGTCACCGACCCGATCGGCGACGAACTGAAGTGGCTGGCGGGCGAGTTGGGCGTCGACCGCGACCAGGAAGTCCTCACCGAACGGCTGACGCAGGCCCTCGAAGACCTGCCGCGCAACCTTCTCTCCGGGCCCGTCCCCGCCCGTCTGAGCACCTGGTCGGATGCCCGCCGCGGCGGCTCCCGGCAGCGGCTGATCGACGTACTCGACGGCGAGCGCTACCTCGACCTGCTGATCGCGCTCGACGCGCTAGCCGCGGATCCGCCGCTGCTCAAGGCGGCGGCGGGCGACCCGTCGACGGTGATCGCGAAGGCCGTACGCAAGGACTTCAAAAAGGTCTCCGACCTGATCGCGGAGGCTCTCGAACGCCCCTCCGGCGCCGACCGCGACTTCGCGATGCACGACGCCCGCAAGAAGGCCAAGCGCACCCGGTACGCGGCCGAGGCCGCCGCCCCCGCCCTCGGTAAGCCGGCCGCCGACCTGGTCAAGTCGATGAAGTCCCTGCAGAGTCTGCTCGGCGACCACCAGGACAGCGTGATGGCCCGCGAAGCGCTGCTCGAACTCGGGGCCCAGGCGTACGCGGCGGGGGAGAGCGCCTTCACGTACGGGGTGCTGTACGGGAGGGAGGAGCAGCGGGCGGCGGCGGTCGAGGCGGCGCTGCCGGAGGCCTGGGAGACGATCGGGGAACGGGCCGCGGTCTGAATCACCGCCTGTGCCCGGGCGGCCGGTGGATCGGCGGTGCGGGGGGTACCTCGGGCCGCGTTAGGCTGGATGACCACTCCTGCCTTGCCTGCCCTGCCAGCTAGCCCTGTCAGCCCACTCAGCTCACGAAGGTTCGCCAGATGCCAGCCGAATCGGTCTTCCCGCAGCTCGAAGCTCTGCTCCCGCATGTGCAGAAGCCGATTCAGTACGTCGGCGGAGAGCTCAACTCCACGGTCAAGGACTGGGACGCCTGTGACGTCCGCTGGGCGCTCATGTACCCGGACGCGTACGAGGTGGGGCTGCCCAACCAGGGCGTCATGATCCTCTACGAGGTACTGAACGAGCGCGAGGGCGTGCTCGCCGAGCGCACCTACAGCGTGTGGCCGGACCTCGAGGAGCTGATGCGGGAGCACAAGGTCCCCCAGTTCACGGTGGACAGCCACCGGCCGGTGAAGGCCTTCGACGTTTTCGGTCTGTCCTTCTCCACGGAGCTGGGCTACACGAACATGCTGACGGCGCTGGACCTGGCGGGGATCCCGCTGGAGTCGAAGGATCGGGGGTTGGACGACCCGATCGTGCTGGCCGGCGGCCATGCGGCCTTCAACCCCGAGCCGATCGCCGAGTTCATCGACGCGGTGATCATCGGCGACGGCGAGCAGGCCGTGCTCGACATGACGGACATCGTCCGCGCCTGGAAGGCGGAGGGCAGGCCGGGCGGTCGCGAGGAGGTGCTGTTCCGCCTCGCGAAGACGGGATCGGTGTACATCCCGGCGTTCTACGACGTCGAGTACCTCGCCGACGGCCGCATCGCGCGCGTCGTACCGAACAAGTCGGGCGTCCCGTGGCGGGTCAGCAAGCACACGGTCATGGACCTCGACGAGTGGCCCTACCCCAAGCAGCCCCTCGTCCCGCTCGCGGAGACGGTCCACGAGCGGATGTCGGTGGAGATCTTCCGCGGCTGCACACGCGGCTGCCGGTTCTGCCAGGCGGGCATGATCACCCGCCCGGTGCGCGAGCGCTCGATCACGGGCATCGGCGACATGGTGGAGAAGGGCCTGAAGGCGACGGGCTTCGAGGAGGTGGGCCTCCTCTCCCTCTCCTCCGCGGACCACTCGGAGATCGGCGACATCGCGAAGGGCCTGGCGGACCGGTACACGGAGGACAAGATCGGCCTCTCGCTCCCCTCGACCCGCGTCGACGCCTTCAACGTGGACCTGGCGAACGAGTTGACGCGCAACGGGCGTCGCTCGGGCCTGACCTTCGCCCCTGAGGGCGGCAGCGAGCGCCTGCGCAAGGTCATCAACAAGATGGTCTCGGAAGAGGACCTGATCCGGACGGTGTCGACCGCCTACGGCAACGGCTGGCGCCAGGTGAAGCTGTACTTCATGTGCGGCCTGCCGACGGAGACGGACGAGGACGTCCTCCAGATCGCCGACATGGCGATGAAGGTCATCGCCGAGGGCCGCAAGGTCTCCGGCCAGAACGACATCCGCTGCACGGTGTCCATCGGCGGCTTCGTGCCCAAGCCCCACACCCCGTTCCAGTGGGCCCCGCAGCTCTCCGCCGAGGAGACGGACGCCCGCCTCACCAAGCTCCGCGACAAGATCCGCGGCGACAAGAAGTACGGCCGCTCGATCGGCTTCCGCTACCACGACGGCAAGCCCGGCATCGTCGAGGGCCTGCTCTCCCGCGGTGACCGCCGCATCGGCGCCGTGATCCGCGCGGTGTACGAGGACGGCGGCCGCTTCGACGGCTGGCGCGAGCACTTCTCCTACGACCGCTGGATGGCCTGCGCCGAGAAGACCCTCCCCGCCTTCGGCGTGGACGTCGCCTGGTACACCACCCGCGAGCGCACCTACGAGGAGGTCCTCCCCTGGGACCACCTCGACTCCGGCCTCGACAAGGACTGGCTCTGGGAGGACTGGCAGGACTCCCTCGACGAGACAGAGGTCGAGGACTGCCGGTGGACGCCTTGCTTCGACTGTGGGGTGTGCCCCGCCATGGACACGACAATTCAGATCGGCCCCACGGGCAAGAAGCTGCTGCCGCTGGCGGTCAAGGGTGTTGAGGGCAGCGGACACGCTCACTGACATGAGTGAGGGGTTGCGGCGCGTCGTAGAGGCTCTCGGGGACGGCAGCGAGGAAGAGGTGGCTGCTGTCCTGAGGGCGCTTGGTGCTCGGAGCGAGCGGCGGGGGATCGTGCGGGAGGCGCCGAGAACGCCTCTGCCGCTGTCTGGGGGCTCTTCTACCGTTCACTCCGAGGTGGAGTGGTTTGAGGACTGACAGCCCAGGAGGGGGCTGTACGGGGCTGGTCGTCGCCTGAGTGGCTGTTCTCGGTTCGCGGGGTGGGTCTCTGGCTTCCTGGCGTGGCGTTGCCCGCTACGGAGAAGGCAGTCATGCCAGTGAGTGAGCCGCCTTCGAGTGGGCCGTCGGCGAGTGGTCCTCGGTGGCGGAGCCAGGGCGATGACCATGCTCGTTCTGGGGAATGGGCGTCACCTGCGCCCCCGCCGCAGAAGAGACGGCGGGGGCGCAGGTGTCTCGGAGGCTGCGCGGAGCCCTGGCGCTGTGGTCGGCATCGTCGTCGTTGTGATGGTGATCGGGCTGGCGGAAACGGTCAAGGATCCGCTGGCGAATCCAGCCGTCGGCCGATGTGAAGGTCGCGTCTTGCGAAGTCGATTCGACAATGCGGTCTTCGGGGTTCACGTCCGGAATTATGAACGACTTCTGCTCATCCGAGCGTTAGCGCATGCGCCGCTATGCGGCCCGTCAGCTACGGTTTCAGACTGTCCAATTTTCCCTCACTCCAGCGACGCCACAACGTGCGCGAGGCTGACGACGTCCGGATTCTCGCCCCATCCTCGCGCACGGCAGGTATGGAGAAGCCCCAATACCGTTGGGAATACATGCTCAAGAGCCTTTGCTACGGGAAGTGGCTTGAGCACTTTCTTGCCATCGGATCCTCCTAGTGTTACGACAAGGTCTCCAGGGGAAGAACTTTCGACGATCAGCCAAAATGGTCCGTCATAGAAGCGCACTTGCCTGGAAAGGAATTTCCTCTCCCTGGCCGCCACTAGTGCGCTGGTCAGTTCACAGGTGAACGCTACCGGCATATCGTTCCACCCGGGTTCGGGAAATTTCTCATCAGCGGCCTCGATCCAGACACCTCCCCAAATAGTCCCGGAGCGAGAGATCTCCAGCGACTCCAAGTCGCAGAACAGAGAAAACTCCACGATTATCGCCAGACCGGGTAGGCAGTCTCAATCAACTTTGTTGACTTATCCAGCCACATTTCGATCTCCAGCCCTTCCGCCATACCTCTGAGAAGTATCCTGGACCCCTGCGACCGGCCCGCCGGAACAGCAAATCGATAAGCCGTTATGATCGTCGATTCGATCTTTTTCGGCGACATGTAGTCGGGAAACTTTGTCTTTTTCATGCTCTGCTTATAAATCTTTCCATCCGCCGTATGCCTCTCAAGTACGTGGATCATATCCACCGCAACGGTTTTCCAGGAAGGCAAGTTTATCGCCTTCGGGAGGAGGTAAATACCCCTGCCCCCTCCCGAGACCGGGAAGGGCACCATGCTCGCGTAGTAGCCGAGGTTGTAAGCCGGCGGGCAGGTGATCTGGGCTCCGCTGAAGTAGCTGAACCCGCCGAGGGTCAGCCCGTCGAGCAAGCCGAGGCCTGCCTGGCCCGCCGCCTCGATCGCTGCCTTGGTCACGTTGTCGGAGAGGTTCTTCGCCGACTGGACCGCCGGGGACTCCGTTGCGGTTTCGCGGTCCTCCTTCGCGCAGTCGTTGTTCCAGCCCCAGTTGCCCGAGAACAGATCCTTCATCTGCGTGGTTACGCTGCACAGGCCACTTGGATCGACGCGGCTGGTCGGCATGTTCTCCACGTAGGCGTACGGCTGCGTGTAGGGCGTGTCCGTGTCAGGGGTGAGCGGGTCGGGGCGGGTGAAGCGGCCAGTAAATGTGTCGTATTGGCGGGCCCGCAGGTCGAGGTAGCTGGTCGTCGTGTCGAAGTAGGCGCCGGCGTAGGAGGGTGCGGACTCCGGGGCACCGCCGGTCACGGTGCTGCGGACGCGGGTGCCGAAGGGGTCGTAGGCCCATCGCTGGAAGACCGTGCCGGTGCTGCCGGTGACGTCGAGGGGCGAGCCCAAAGCGTCGTGGGTATAGGTGTACACCTTGCCGGCGCCGGTCTTGGCGGAAGCAGCCTGGCCGAGCGGGTCATAGCGGTAGGACTGCTGGACCGCCCCTGTGCCGTCGTACTCGGTGGCCAGGGTCGGGAGCGGGGCGTTGGGGTCCCACTCGGTGCGCTTGGTGAGAGCGCCGGCCTGGCTGGTGGTGACCAGGTTGCCCTCGGCGTCGTGCTGGTAGGCGTAGGCAATGCCGCCGACATTGGCGGCGGAGATCTGCCCGGCTAGGTCGTAGGTGTAGGTGTTGGCTCCGGCCTTGGTCTGGTTGCCCTCGCCGTCGTAGCCGTAGTCGGTGGTCGTGGTCCCGGTGGTCGACGAGAGGAGTTGGTCGGCGGCGTCATAGCTGTAGCTGGTGTTCCTCGTGCCCAGCGTCGCGGTGAGGCGGTTGCCCGCCTTGTCGCAGCTGTAGGTGGTGGTGCGGGTGTCGGCGCAGCCGCTGACCGTCGGCTGGGGGAAGCAGCCGGCGGTGATGCGCCCGGCCTTGTCGTAGGTGAGGTCGTAGCCGCCTGTGGCCACTCCGGTGCGGGTGGTGTCGATGTGGGTGGGCTGCCCGGCCGCCGACAGTGTGAGGGCGGTCTTGGTGATCACCGCTCCGGCCTGTGTGGAGGCGACGGACGTCAATCGGCCGGCAGTGTCGTAGGCACGGTCCTCGATGAGGGTGTTGGGGAGCGTGGTGCGAGTGAGGTTTCCGTCGGGGTCGTAGGCGTAGTTGGTGGTGGTGGAGTCGGCGGCCATGGTGGAGGTGCGGCCGTCGGCGTCGTAGGTGTTGGTGATGGTGTTGCCGTCGGCGTACTTGCGGGTGAGCATCTGGCCCGCGGCGTCGTAGGTGTAGGAAAAGCCGCGGGTCTTGGTGAGCTGTCCGGCGCTGTTGTAGACGAAGTCCTCGGAGAGGACGCCGTTGTTGCGCAGGGTCATGAAGTGACCCCGTAGGTGCCGACACTTCCGTTTTATGCCACGAGGTCCAGCCGTTGGTGGAAGCGGGTCCTCGCCTGGTGCGGCGTGATGTAGCCGATGGTCGAGTGGAGTCGCTCCCGGTTGTAATACTCAGCGATCCACCGGAAAACGTCCTGTCGAGCTGCGGCCCTGGTCTCCCATATGGTCGTACCGATCTCGGCTTTCAGGACGGCGAAGAAGCTCTCCGCTGCTGCGTTGTCGAAGCATGAACCGGTCCGGCCAGCGCTCTGACGGATATCCAACTCGGCCAACACACCCCTGAATTGGCGCGACGTATATTGCGACCCGCGGTCCGTGTGAAAGATTGCGTTACCAGCTGTGTGTCCGCCGATATAGGCCATTCGGATGGCGTCTGCCACCAGTTGAGTACGCATGTGGTCGGCCATTGCCCAGCCCACGACCTCCCGCGTGCACAGGTCGATCACCGTCGCCAGATACAGCCACCCCTCAGCCGTCGGCAGATAGGTGATATCGCCGACAAGTCTCAGACCCGGCATCGGAGCCGTGAAGTCCCGCAGAATCAGATCCGGCGCGGGTGGCGCGGCGCGGTCCTGCTTCGTCAGGCACCGCGACTTCCGTCGTGTTATCCCGGTGATCTCCCGCTCCCGCATGATCCGTGCGACCCGTTTGTGGTTCACGACGTGGCCTTGATGGTGCAGTTTCTGCGTGATCCTGCGAGCGCCGTAGGCGCCCCGGGAACCGGTGTGGATGTCCCGGATGCGGCGGGCCAGGTCCTCTTCCGCGTCGGCCTTCTCCTGCCGTGCCTCCTTGTTTCCGTGCCAGGCGTAGTAGCCGGAGCGGTCCCATCCCAGGACGTCGCACATCCGCTTCACGCCGTGGGCGTTCCGGTGCTCGTCGACGAAACGGAAGCGGATCACCGTGTCGTCTCCCGCGCGAAATAGGCGGCGGCTTTCCGGAGGATCTCGTTGTCCTCCCTCAGCCGCGCGTTCTCCCGCCGCAAGCGTTTGAGCTCGTCCGTGTCGGAGGCGGTCATGCCGGCATCACTTCCGCCGTCCGCTGCTTCGCGACGGGCCTTGTCATCGCGGACCCACTTGCGCAGCGTCTCGAGATGGATGCCCAGGCCCCGGGCAATGTCCGTGAGCGAACGGTCCTTCGAAGAGTGCACCAGGTCCAGTGCGTCCCGCTTGAACTCCGGGGGGTAATTCTTCCGCTTTGCCACCATGGATCACTTCCCCTGGATGTCGCAACATCCAGCGTCCAGGTGTCGGAGTTTCGGGGGTCACTCCAAATGCCGCCGCACCCACAGGAACAGACACAGGCCGAGGGATGCCTCGCGGTCGCGATCCGTATCCCGGTGCGGATCGTGGTGCTCGTGCTGGTCCTGCCGGTGCGGATGGTGTGGGACGCGCTGGTCGTCGGTGGCCGGTTTCTGCGGGACTACGCGCTGCGGCCGGTGGGGCGCGCGCTGGCGTGGGTGGCGTGGGCGGTGTTCGTCTGGCCGTTGGTGACGGCGTGGCGGTATGTCGTCGTGCCGGTCGGGAAGGCGGTCGGGTGGCTCGGATACGCCCTTGTCGTGGTGCCGCTGGTGTGGCTCTACCGGACCGTGCTGACACCGATCGGGCATGCGGTCGCCTGGCTTGCCCGGGGGATCGGGGCCGGGATCGGCTGGGTGTTCCGGGGTATCGGGGCCGGCCTCGGCTGGGTCTATGCGCGGGTGCTCACGCCCGTCGGGCATGCGATTGCCTGGCTGGGCAGGGGCGTGGGGGCGGTACTCGCGGCTGTCGGGACCGGGCTGTTCGCCGCTGTCGCTTGGCTGGTGCGGTATCTGTTCGTCGTGCCGGGTGTGTGGCTGTACGAGTGGGTGCTCGCGCCCGTCGGGAGGGGGATCGCCTGGACCGTGCGGGGGCTGGTGTGGCTCGTACGGACGATCTTCACCGGGATCGGGGTCGCGTGTTACTGGACCCTGCGTGTGCTGCTGGTGCTGCCCGCGCTCGCCCTGTGGCGGTGGGTGCTCGTGCCGGTCGGGCGCGTCCTGGCCGTCATCGGGCGCGAGGTCGGTACCGCGCTCGGGCACGCCTGGCGCGTAGCCGGGTACATCTCGCTCGCCGTCGGGCGGTTCCTCGGGCGACTCTTCCGGTGGATCTTCGTGGAGCCGGTGCGGTGGGTGTACCAGGCCGTGCTGACTCCCGTCGGGCATGCCGTCCGCGACACGGTCCTGCGGCCCGCCGTCGAGGCCGCGCGCAGCGTGGGACGGGCGACACGGCAGGCTCTCGCCGCTGCCCAGGAGTCCGTGCGGCAGGCCCGTGCCGACTTCCGGCGGATGCTCTTCGGGACGCCCAGGGAGCCGCTGCCGGTCCCGCGTGAGCCCGCGCCCGTTGCTCTCGTCGGCTCCCGGCGGGAACCGGGAGCCGACGAGACACGTACTCTAGGTAGTAGTAAGACCGCTCTCACGAAGGACTGAACGACACTGGGCAAGCGACAGCCCGAAGGCCCGCCGCCCGCACCCGCGGTGCAGCGCATCCGACTGCGCTACACCAAGCGCGGCCGCCTCCGGTTCACCAGCCACCGTGACTTCCAGCGCGCCTTCGAGCGTGCGTTGCGCCGTGCCGAGGTTCCGATGGCGTACTCGGCGGGATTCACGCCGCATCCGAAGGTGTCGTACGCCAATGCCGCACCCACCGGCACGGGCAGTGAGGCGGAGTACCTGGAGATCGCGCTCAGCGAAGCGCGTGACCCGGACAAGCTGCGTGATCTCCTCGACGAGTCGATGCCTGTCGGGCTCGACATCATCGAGGCGGTCGAGGCCCGGACGTCCGGGCTGGCCGACCGGCTCACCGCTTCGATCTGGGAGCTGCGCCTCGACGGCGTGGACCCTGCGGACGCGGAGCGTGCGGTCGAGGCCTTCAAGGCGGCGGATGTCGTCGAGGTGCAGCGCAAGGCCAAGAACGGCATGCGGACGTTCGACGCCCGTTCCGCCGTGGCAAGCCTCGAAACAACGAGCGGCCAAGCAAGCAATCAAGCAAGCAGTGAATCAAGCAATGGGACGAACAGTCCACAGGCTGATAGGTCGAGCGACCAGGCCTGTGCGATACTGCGGCTGGTTGTTCGGCACGTGACGCCTGCCGTTCGACCCGACGACGTCCTGTCCGGTCTTCGCGCCGTGGCCGACCTGGCGCCGCCGGTCGCCGCTTCGGTGACCAGGCTGGCGCAGGGGCTGTTCGATGAAGAGACCGGCACGGTGACCGACCCGCTCGCGCCCGACCGCGAGGCAGTCACGGCAGCCCCAGCCGATCGCACCGGGGTCGCCGCATCTGCCGCCGCGAAGGCGCCGGTGCCGGTAGGTACCGCGTAAGGACAGATGTCGTAGCGCCGCCCTCGTACTCGGGAGCCACCTGGGTCGGGCAGTGCACCGACCACAAGACTTTCGCCAGGCCGTACGCACACATGGCGTACGGAACCGGCGAGACAGGACACAGAGAGCTCCCGTGCGGCGCCCGCGCCCCGGACGGCGGCACCGCGCATCGCGCGAGCCGCGGACGTCACCGGCACCGCCGGACCAGGTGCGGCGCCCGGGAGCCTGACGGGAGATCCACCCGCATGCTCGAACCGACCGAACCCATCGAGGGTTCCGACAACAACGACACCCCCAGCGACACCCTGCCGCCGCGGCGCCGCCGCCGCGCAGCGTCGCGCCCGGCCGGCCCGCCCACGGGCGCCGCCGAAGCCGCGGCCGAGACCACCGCGCCGGCCATACCGGTCGTGGCGTCCGCCGACCTCGTGGAGGAGGCGGACGAGACAGCAGTGGCCGTCCAGGCCGAAGCTGAAGAGGCCGAGGACGCCGCCGCTCCGCGTCGTGCCCGTCGTCGTGCCACCCGCCGGGTGTCCGCACCCGCCGGAGCTGCGGAGACGGCTGAGGCTGCTGAGGCGGCCGAGACCGTGGTGCCCGCGGTGACGGCTGAGGCCGCTCCCGCCGAGACCCCCGCTCCCGCAGTGGAAACCGAGGAGACCCAGGAGGCGGCTTCCGCCGGTCGTCCGCGTCGCCGGGCGACCCGCCGTGCCTCCGCGCCCACCGGTGCGCCCAAGGCGGCCGAGGCCGCGCAGGCAGCCCCGGCCGTCGAGACCGTCGAGGAGCCGGCGACCACCGTCGTCGAGCCCGAGGACACGGACGCCGCTCCCCTCGCCGAGGAAGCCACTGCCCGACGTACCACCCGACGTCGCGCCACCCGGCGCGTCTCCGCACCCGCCGGTGCGCCCGAGGGCGACACCGGCGACGAGCGTGTGGAGGCGCCCGTGACCAGCGAGACCCAGCCCGAGGAGCCCGCGCAGGCCGAGCCCGTGCAGGCCGAGGACGCGCAGATCGAGGACGAGGCCCCGCGTCGTGGCCGCCGCCGCGCCACACGCAAGGCCGCCGTCGGTTTCTCCGCGCCCGCGCCGAAGGAAGCCGAGTCGGCGCGGAAGTCCGCGCGTCCGGCCGTCGCCGTGTTCCAGGCGCCCGTGTTCACCGAGCCGATGTTCCAGACGCCGGAGCGTGCCGCCGCCGCGGCCGCCGCCGAGGCGTCGGAAGAGGTCGAGGAGGTTGCGGAGGTCGTCGAGGCCCCCGTGGCTCGGCGTGCGCGCAGGGCCGCCGTGGCTCCGCAGACTCGCGAGGCCGTCGTAGCCCCCGAGGCCGTCGTAGCCCCTGAGGCCGTCGAGGCCGTCGAGGCCGTCGAAGAGGAGACGGGGTCGCGTCGGCGCCGTCGCCGCCGGGCCGTCGAGGAGGAGCCCGTCGCCCCGGAGCCCACCACCGACGAGGTGGAGGAGCCCGAGGACGGCGAGTCCGTCGAGGACGCCGTCGACAGTGATGAGGGTGACGAGGAGTCCGCCGGCTCCCGTCGCCGTCGCCGCCGTGGTGGCCGTCGTCGTCGTCGTGGCGAGTCCGCCGATTCGGACGGCGAGTCCGACGACGACTACGCAGCCGAGCAGGTCGCGCAGGACGCCGAGGACACCGCCGAGCAGGCCGAGGACGATGCCGAGGAAGGCGACGAGCACGACGAGCCGGGCGGCTCCGGCTCCAGCAGCAGTCGGCGCCGTCGGCGCCGTCGTCGCCGCGCCGGGGACTCGGGTACCGAGGCCGAGCCCACCGGGAGCGACCCCGAGCGCACCGTCGTCAAGGTCCGCGAGCCCCGCAGTGTCAGCAAGAGGGACGAGCACCCGTCCGACGAGGTGCAGTCCATCAAGGGCTCGACCCGCCTCGAAGCCAAGAAGCAGCGTCGCCGTGAAGGGCGCGAGCAGGGCCGCCGGCGCGTTCCGATCATCACGGAGGCCGAGTTCCTGGCCCGCCGTGAGGCCGTCGAGCGTGTGATGGTCGTCCGCCAGAGCGGCGAGCGCACCCAGATCGGCGTTCTTGAGGACAACGTGCTCGTCGAGCACTACGTCAACAAGGAGCAGTCGACCTCGTACGTCGGCAACGTCTACCTCGGCAAGGTGCAGAACGTCCTGCCGTCGATGGAGGCCGCCTTCATCGACATCGGCAAGGGCCGCAACGCCGTGCTGTACGCCGGTGAGGTCAACTTCGAGGCGCTCGGCATGGCCCACGGGCCGCGTCGTATCGAGAGCGCGCTGAAGTCCGGTCAGTCGGTGCTCGTGCAGGTCACGAAGGACCCGATCGGTCACAAGGGCGCCCGCCTCACCAGTCAGGTGTCCCTGCCCGGCCGCTACCTGGTCTACGTGCCCGAGGGCTCGATGACCGGCATCAGCCGCAAGCTGCCCGACACCGAGCGCGCGCGCCTGAAGACCATCCTCAAGAAGATCGTCCCCGAGGACGCGGGCGTCATCGTGCGCACCGCCGCCGAGGGCGCGAGCGAGGACGAACTGCGCCGTGACGTCGAGCGGCTGCAGGGGCAGTGGGAGGACATCCAGAAGAAGTCGAAGAGCGGCGGCAGCTCGAACGCACCGACGCTGCTGTACGGCGAGCCGGACATGACCGTGCGCGTCGTCCGCGACATCTTCAACGAGGACTTCTCCAAGGTCATCGTCAGCGGTGAAGACGCGTGGGAGACCATCCACGGGTACGTCTCCTATGTCGCTCCCGACCTGACCGACCGCCTGTCGAAGTGGACCTCCGAGGTCGACGTCTTCGCGACGTACCGGATCGACGAGCAGCTGATGAAGGCGCTGGACCGCAAGGTCTGGCTGCCCAGCGGCGGTTCGCTGGTGATCGACAAGACCGAGGCGATGGTCGTGGTCGACGTCAACACCGGCAAGTTCACCGGTCAGGGCGGCAACCTCGAAGAGACCGTGACCAGGAACAACCTGGAAGCGGCCGAGGAGATCGTGCGCCAGCTGCGGCTGCGCGACCTGGGCGGCATCGTCGTCATCGACTTCATCGACATGGTCCTGGAGTCCAACAGGGACCTGGTGCTGCGGCGCCTGCTCGAGTGCCTGGGACGCGACCGTACGAAGCACCAGGTGGCGGAGGTGACCTCGCTGGGCCTCGTCCAGATGACGCGCAAGCGCGTCGGACAGGGCCTGCTGGAGTCCTTCTCCGAGACCTGCGTCCACTGCAACGGCCGCGGCGTCATCGTGCACATGGAGCAGCCGACCTCTGCGGGAGGCGGCGGCAAGCGCAAGAAGCGCGGCCGGGGCGGTTCCGAGCAGGAGCACACGCACGACCATGAGGTCCTGACCACGGAGACCGCCGAGGCCGAGGAACTGGACGAGGTCGAGAGCGAGGCCGAGCTGGCTGCCGAGGTCGCCGCGCCGGTCCCGTTCGCCCAGCCGGAGTTCGTGCCCGACGAGGACCTGTACAGCAGCGCCGCCGAGGCGGAGGCCGCGGCCTCCCGTGGGCGTCCGCGCCGCCGGGCGACCCGGCGCGCGTCGGCTCCGGCCGGTGCGCCCAAGGGCGAGGAGCGAGCCCCCCGGGGTCGGCGTGAGGAGCGGGCGGCCAAGTCCCGCGAGGCCGCCGAGGCCGAGCCGGCCGCGGTCGAGGACCCGGTTGTCGAGGCGCCGGCCGCGCAGGCTCCGGTCGTCGAGGCTCCGGCTGTCCAGGTGACCGAGGAGGCTCCGGCCCCCGTCGCCGCCGTACAGGAGGACGAGGCCGCTCCCAAGGGCCGTACGCGCCGTCGTGCGACCCGGAAGGTGTCCGCCCCGGCCGGTTCGCCGAAGGCGGCGGAGGAGGCCGTGGTGACGGTCACGGAGCCGGTCGTGGCGCCTGCCACGGAGGAGCCGAAGCCCGAGCCCGCCGCGGAGCAGGTCGCCGAGGCGCCCGTCGAGAGCGGCGCCCCGGCCCGCCCGCGCCGTCGCGCCGTCCGCAAGGCCACCGCGCCCACCGCGTCCGCGGAGGCGGCCGTCGTGGTCGTCCCGTCGGTCTCGGCGGAGACGGTGACCGAGACGGTCGAGGCCGACGCGGACGTGGACGCTCCGGCCAGTAAGGCGGCTGCCCGCAAGACCGCCAAGAAGGCGACCGCGAAGAAGGCCGTCACCAAGAAGGCCGCGGCCAAGAAGACGGTCGCGAAGAAGACCGTCGCGAAGAAGACGACCACCAAGAAGGTGGCGTCGAAGAAGACAGCGGCGGCCGAGCAGCAGGAACAGTCGACGGTGTCGGCGCTCACGGAGGACTGACCGACTCCCTCCCGCGCGACACGAGGCGGAAGAACGGCGGTGGCCCGCCCGGTGAGAACCGGGCGGGCCACCGCCGTTCCGCGTTGTGCACACCCCTACGAGCCGTCATCCGCAAATCGCATAGGTGAACGACGTGTGAATCAGTAATGCACGGTCGGGCTAAGATGAGGAGCGAGATTGACGTCAAACTAAGAAAAAATGGGATATCCATCCCGTATGAACAAAGTATCTAGGGGCAATACGTGAAGGCTCTCGTGCTCTCCGGGGGAGCGGGCACCCGCCTCCGCCCGATCACGCACACCTCGGCCAAGCAGCTGGTACCGGTCGCGAACAAGCCCGTGCTCTTCTACGGCCTGGAGGCGATCGCCGAAGCCGGCGTCAGCGAGGTCGGAATCGTCGTCGGAGACACCGCGGACGAGATCCGCGAGGCGGTGGGCGACGGATCCCAGTTCGGGATCAAGGTCACCTACATTCCGCAGGACGCGCCGTTGGGCCTCGCCCACGCCGTACTCATCGCGCAGGACTTCCTCGGCGACGACGACTTCGTCATGTACCTCGGCGACAACTTCATCGTCGGTGGAATCAGTGGTCTGGTCGAGGAGTTCCGGGCCGACCGGCCCGACGCGCAGATCCTGCTGACCAGGGTCCCCAACCCCACCTCCTTCGGTGTCGCCGAGCTCGACGGCGACGGCCTGGTGGTGGGCCTTGAGGAGAAGCCGAAGAAGCCGAAGAGCGATCTGGCGCTCGTCGGCGTGTACCTGTTCACCTCGGCCATACACGAGGCCGTCCGCTCCATCGAGCCCTCCTGGCGCGGCGAGCTGGAGATCACGCACGCCATCCAGTGGCTGATCGACGAGAAGCGTGACGTCCGCTCCACCACGATCTCCGGCTACTGGAAGGACACCGGCAACGTCACCGACATGCTGGAAGTCAACCGGTCCGTCCTGGAGACCGTGGAGCCGCTGAACGCGGGCACGGTGGACGAGGACAGTGAGATCATCGGCCGGGTGCGCATCGAAGCGGGTGCCCGTGTCAGCGGCAGCCGGATCGTCGGACCCGCGATCATCGGCGCCGGCACAGTGGTGAGCGACGCGTACATCGGTCCGTTCACCTCCGTCTCCGAGGACTGCCGGATCGAGGACAGCGAGATCGAGTACTCCATCGTGCTGCGCGGCTCCTCCATCACCGGCGTGCGCCGGGTCGAGGCCTCGCTGATCGGGCGTGATGTCGAAGTCACGCCGGCCCCCCGTAATCCCGCCGCTCACCGGCTCGTGCTCGGTGATCACAGCAAGGTGCAGATCTCTTCATGACGACCAAGATCCTGGTGACCGGCGGCGCCGGTTTCATCGGCTCCCACTACGTCCGTACGCTGCTCGGCCCGCAGGGTCCCGGTGATGTCTCGATCACCGTCCTGGACAAGCTGACGTACGCGGGCAACCCGGCCAACCTCGACGAGGTGCGCGAGCACCCCGGGTTCGCCTTCGTGCAGGGCGACATCTGCGACCCCGAGCTGGTCGGCAAGCTGATGGCCGAGCACGACGAGGTCGTGCACTTCGCCGCCGAGTCGCACGTCGACCGTTCCATCGACGGCGGCGCCGAGTTCGTCCGTACGAACGTGGTCGGTACCCACACGCTCATCGACGCGGCGCACCGGGCCGGCATCAAGACCTTCGTGCACATCTCCACCGACGAGGTCTACGGCTCGATCGACGAGGGATCCTGGCCCGAGACGCACCCGCTGGAGCCCAACTCGCCCTACTCCTCGGCGAAGGCCTCCAGCGACCTGATCGCGCTGTCCTACCACCGCACCCACGGCCTGGACGTCCGCGTCACCCGCTGCTCGAACAACTACGGTCACCACCACTTCCCCGAGAAGGTCATCCCGCTCTTCGTCACCAACCTTCTCGACGGCAAGAAGGTCCCGCTGTACGGCGACGGCGGCAACGTCCGCGACTGGCTGCACATCGACGACCACGTCCAGGGCATCGACCTGGTCCGCACCAAGGGCCGCGCGGGCGAGGTCTACAACATCGGCGGCGGCACCGAGCTCTCCAACAAGGAACTCACCGGGCTGCTGCTCGAGGCGTGCGGCGCCGACTGGGAGACCAGCGTCGAGTACGTCGAGGACCGCAAGGGCCACGACCGGCGGTACTCGGTCGACTGCACGAAGATCCGCGAGGAGCTGGGTTACGTCCCGCGCAAGAGCTTCGAGCAGGGGCTCGCGGAGACCGTCCAGTGGTACCGCGAGAACCGGGCGTGGTGGGAGCCGTTGAAGGAGCGGGCGGCCCTGTGAGCGACACCCGGAACTGGCTGGTGACCGGCGCGGGCGGGATGCTCGCGCAGGATGTCCTGGCCCGGCTCGCGGACGCCGGCATCCCGGCGGTGGCGGTCACCCGCACCGACCTGGACATCACCGACCCCACCGCCGTACGAGCCGTCCTCGCGGAGCACCGCCCGGCCGTCGTGGTCAACTGCGCCGCCTGGACGGCCGTGGACGACGCGGAGACCCGCGAGGACGACGCGCTGCGGATCAACGGCGACGGCGCGCGCCACCTCGCCGAGGCCTGCCGTGAGCTGGACGCCGTGCTCCTGCACGTCTCCACGGACTACGTCTTCCCCGGCGACGCCGAGAAGCCGTACGCGGAGGACGCCCCGACGGGTCCGCGCAGCGCGTACGGCCGCACCAAGCTGGTCGGTGAGCAGGCGGTCCTCTCGACGCTTCCCGGCAGCGGTTTCGTGGTCCGTACGGCATGGCTGTACGGCGTGGGCGGCGGTAATTTCGTCCGTACGATGATCAAGCTGGAGGGCGTCAAGGACACCCTTGACGTCGTCGACGACCAGCGGGGTCAGCCCACCTGGACGGTGGATCTGGCCGACCGGCTGGTCCTCCTGGGCCAGGCTGCGCTGGCCGGCACCGCTCCGGCTGGTGTGTATCACGGCACCAGTAGCGGCGAGACCAGCTGGTTCGGCTTCGCCCGGGAGATCTTCCGGCTGCTCGGCGCCGATGAGGCGCGGGTCCGGCCGACCACCAGCGCGGCGTTTGCCCGCCCCGCGCCCCGGCCCGCGTACAGCGTGCTGGGTCACGACCGTTGGCAGCAGGCCGGCATCGAACCGATACGTGACTGGTCCGAGGGACTCAGCTCCGCGATGCCCGCGCTGGTCGCCGAGCCCCAGGAGGGGAATTCATGACCGTGAAGGTCAGCATCATCATCCCGGTCTACAACGCGGGGGAGTACATCGAGCGGCCGATCGGCTCGATCCTGAAGCAGACACTGCCGCAGGACGAGATCGAGGTGATCTTCGTCGACGACGGTTCGACGGATGATTCCGCGGAGCGGCTCCGGTCGGTGGCGGACAAGACCGAGAATTTCCGGGTGCTCTCCATGCCGAACTCGGGCTGGCCGGGGCGTCCCCGTAATGTCGGTGTCGCCAACGCAGTCGGCGAGTACGTACATTTCCTCGACCAGGACGACGGCTTGGGCCCGAAGGCGCTGGAGGTCATGTACGACCGGGCGACGCAGAACAACTCCGACATCGTCGTCGGTAAGGTGAAGGGCAATATGCGTGGCCCTATTCGCCTTTTCCGGGAGTCGATCGAAAGCACCGGCCCGGAGTTCGCCGAACTGTACGAGACGCTGACTCCGCACAAGATGTTCCGGCGTGAATTCCTGCTCGACAACGACATCACCTTCCAGGAAGGGCGCTGTCGTCTCGAGGACCAGATGTTCCTGGCGAAGGCCTATCCGCTCGCCAAGAGCATCACGATCGTCGGCGATGTCGTGTGCTACGACTGGAGCAAGCGCGACGACGGCAGTAACAACAGCAAGAGCCGGACCGAGCCCGAGGACTATTACCCGTGGCTCGCCAAGACCGCTCAGATCGTCAAGGCCAACACGACCCCGGGACCGGCGCGCGACGCCTTCCTCACGCGTAACTACCGGGTCGAAGTCCTGCGGAACACTTCCACGCAGGGTTTCCTGAACGGCGATCCCTTCAGCATGGGGCATTACGAGGCGGCTCGTAAGGTAGTGGTCGAGGAGTACACGGATTCCGTCCGTGAGGGGCTGCCGCCGCTCTGGCGGTTCCGCGCCGAACTGCTCGAGGCCGACCGGGTCGAGGACCTGCGGACGGTGGCCCGGCGCTACCGTGACGCCATCAGCGAGGTCGAGTTCAGTGGACCGGTGCGCTGGCGGAAGGGCGTGCTGGTGGCGCCGTTCCGGGCCCGGCTGCGGTACGAGGACGGTGCCACGGTGAAGGTCAGGAAGCTGGGCGATGGCTACGGCCTCGACCTCGCCCTGGTCCATGGGATCGACGGCGGGCCCGATTGGTCCTTCAAGGACATCGAGAACCGTGCGGCCATCGATTTCCAGCTGCGACAGCGCAACAAGGCACAGGCTTGGTTCCCTGAAGTCGAATCCAAAGTGACTGTCGCCGCTGACGGAACTGTCGAGATCGAGGGCACTCTCCGCATCGACCCTGACACCGCCGCATGTGGCGGTCGGCTCCCCAAGGGGCTTTACGACGTTCACGTCAATGTCCAGTTGCTCGGGATCGACCGGATGGCCCGTGTCGAGGGCGGCCCGGTGAGTGAACTGCTGTCCTGCGGCGGTGAGCGGTCGGAGCGCCACCATATTCAGGCGGCCCCCTACTGGACCCGGGACGGGCGGCTGGCTCTTGACATCGGCGGAAATATGCACAAGGTGCCGGACAAGCCGGACCGGCACGAGGCCACTTGGCGGAAAGTCGCCAAGAAGGTCAAACGAGTTCTCGCATCCTGACCCGGAGGTCCCGCTACATCATGAAAGCCCTCTCTATCGAAGGCGCCTGGCTCCACGAGCCCAACGTCTTTCCGGACGAGCGCGGTAGCTTCCACGAGTGGTTCGGCGGATCGGATTTCCGCGCGAGCACCGGACATGACCTGTCCCTGGCCCAGGCCAACTGCTCGGTCTCCCGCCGCGGCACCCTGCGCGGTATCCACTTCGCCGACGTGCCGCCGAGCCAGGCCAAATACGTGAAGTGCGTACGCGGCGCCGTGCTCGACGCCATTGTCGACATCCGGGTCGGCTCCCCCACGTACGGGCAGTGGGAGCTGGTCCGGCTCGACGACGAAACACACGCCTCGGTCTACCTGTCCGAGGGCCTCGGGCACGCCTTCCTGGCGCTGACCGACGACGCGACGGTCGTCTACCTCTGTTCCGAGGGCTACGCACCCAAGCGGGAGCACGGCATCCATCCACTCGATCCCGAGCTGGGCATCGAATGGCCGGCGGACGTGCAGCCGCTGCTGTCGGACAAGGATGCCGCTGCGCCGACGTTGGCGGACGCGGCGGCTCAGGGACTGCTGCCCAGATACGAGGACTGCGTCGCCCATCGTGCGGAGCTTCACAAGCGCTGAAGTTACCCGCAGGTAGGTGTTTACTCGCCGGTCAACTCCCGGCTAGCTTCCGTTGGATCGGATTCTCGTCAACTGCCAGTGAAAGGCGCGTTCTACGTGGATCGGCACGGAATTCTTCGCCAGCTGCACAAAGTTTATCGACCCCGCACCTATCTTGAGATCGGAGTCAATGACGGCCGCAGCCTGACGCTGTCTCGGGTCCCCACGGTCGCCATCGATCCTGCATTCAAGGTGACGTCCGAGCTCAGCTGCGATGTGCACCTGGTCAAGGCTACGAGCGACGCCTTCTTCGACCGGAAGGACCCGCTGATCCACCTGCGGAACGGGCGCAACCCGTTCCGCGCGCTCGCCCGCCGCGATCCGCTGAACGTCCTGGGCGGTGAGCCGCGGCTCGACCTGTCGTTCATCGACGGCATGCACCTCTTCGAGTTCGCGCTGCGGGACTTCATGAACGTCGAGCGGCACTCGCGCTGGTCGAGCGTGATCGTGCTGGACGACATGCTGCCTCGCGACGTCGACGAGGCGGCCCGCGACCGGCACACCGGGATGTGGACCGGCGACGTGTTCAGGGTGACGCAGGTGCTACGGCGCTTCCGCCCCGATCTGGTCGTGGTGGAACTCGACACGAAGCCGACCGGTGTCGTCGCGGTCTTCGGGGCGGATCCGACCAACACCGTGCTGAAGGACAACTACGACAAGATCATCGCGGAGTACCGCACCGACGACCCGCAGGACGTTCCTGAGGAAGTCCTGGTGCGCAAGAACGCCGTCCAGGGCGAGGACCTGCTCAAGGCGGACTTCTGGCCGGCCCTGGTCAGGGCCCGCAATCTGCGTCGCCCTCGCTCGGCGTTCGCGCCCATCCGCCGTGGCATCCAAGCGGTGGGTGGCTGACACCGGTTGACCCTCGGGCCGAGGGCGTTCGGCCCGAGGGGCACGCAACTGGTTCAGTCCCGAGCCTGTTCCACCTGCTCGGCCGGGGCGCTGACGATTGCCGTCGTGAGGTCGACCTTGCCCTTCTCGGAGGGGTCGATCCCGTACGCCGTGGGTAGTGCTGTGTGCGAGTGGGCCCCAGTGCTACACCGGTACTACAAGTGACTTCGTCACTGAAATGCAGGGCCGCGGCCCTGCCAGGACCCGGTTTGACCCCCCGACCGGCGCCCCGTAACCTTGACCCTCGGTGTTGTCTCCGTACGCACCCATCCCTGAGCACCCCACCTCCTGCTCTTCGAGCAGGGGAGGCCGCTCGTCCGAATCCGGATCATCGGGCCCTCGGGTCCGTGTGAGCGGCTGGCGTCAGGGGTCCGGTTCCGAGTGAAAGAGAGATCCGCGTGTACGCCATCGTGCGCAGCGGTGGTCGCCAGCACAAGGTTGCTGTCGGCGACATCGTTGAGGTTGACAAGATTTCCACCGCCAAGGTTGGCGACACCGTAGAGCTCTCTACGCTGCTCGTTGTCGACGGTGAAGCCGTGACGAGCGACCCGTGGGTCCTCGCCGGGATCAAGGTCCAGGCCGAGATCGTGGACCACCACAAGGGCGTCAAGATCGACATCCTTCGGTACAAGAACAAGACCGGTTACCGCCGTCGTCAGGGCCACCGCCAGCAGTACACGGCGATCAAGGTCACTGAGATCCCCGCGGCTGCGAAGTAAGGGACTGAGGAGAGATGGCACACAAGAAGGGCGCATCGTCCACTCGGAACGGTCGCGACTCCAATGCTCAGCGGCTCGGCGTGAAGCGCTTCGGCGGTCAGGTCGTCAACGCCGGTGAGATCCTGGTCCGCCAGCGCGGCACCCACTTCCACCCGGGCAACGGCGTCGGCCGTGGTAAGGACGACACGCTGTTCGCCCTTGACGCCGGTGCGGTGGAGTTCGGTACCCACCGTGGCCGCAAGGTCGTGAACATCGTTCCGGTCGCCTGACCGGTACTTTTTCGCGAGGCGGACCTCACTTCCTCTACGGGAAGCGGGTCCGCCTTTCGCGTGTTTTCAATGGGTGTGTGCCCTGAGAGGGCACGACGTCCAAAAGACTTTCCGTACGTAACTGGAGGCACATCCCATGACCACCTTCGTGGACCGCGTCGAGCTGCATGTCGCCGCGGGTAGCGGAGGTCACGGCTGTGCCTCCGTACACCGGGAGAAGTTCAAGCCGCTCGGAGGCCCGGACGGCGGCAACGGCGGGCGCGGCGGTGACGTGATCCTGGTCGTCGACCAGTCCGTGACCACGCTGCTCGACTACCACCACTCCCCGCACCGCAAGGCGACCAGCGGCAAGCCCGGCGAGGGCGGCAACCGGTCCGGAAAGGACGGGCAGGACCTGGTCCTGCCGGTGCCGGACGGCACGGTGATCCAGGACAAGGCGGGCAACGTGCTCGCCGACCTGGTCGGACAGGGCACGACGTACGTCGCCGCCGAGGGCGGCCGTGGTGGCCTCGGCAACGCGGCGCTGTCCTCGGCCCGCCGCAAGGCGCCCGGCTTCGCGCTGCTCGGTGTGCCCGGTGGGCTCCAGGACATCGTCCTGGAGCTGAAGACCGTCGCGGACGTGGCGCTCGTCGGCTACCCGAGCGCGGGCAAGTCCTCGCTGATCTCGGTGCTGAGCGCCGCCAAGCCGAAGATCGCGGACTATCCCTTCACGACCCTCGTGCCCAACCTCGGTGTGGTGACGGCCGGTTCGACGGTCTACACGATCGCCGACGTGCCGGGGCTCATCCCCGGCGCCAGCCAGGGCAAGGGGCTCGGTCTGGAGTTCCTGCGTCACGTCGAGCGCTGCAGCGTGCTGGTCCACGTCCTGGACACGGCGACCCTGGAGTCCGAGCGCGACCCCGTCTCCGACCTCGACACCATCGAGGAGGAGCTGAAGCAATACGGCGGTCTCGGCGACCGGCCGCGCATGGTCGTCCTCAACAAGATCGACGTACCGGACGGCAAGGACCTCGCCGAGATGGTGCGGCCCGAGCTGGAGGCGCGCGGCTACCGCGTCTTCGAGGTGTCCGCCGTAGCCCACATGGGCCTCAAGGAGCTGTCCTTCGCGCTCGCCGACGTGGTCGCGCAGGGACGCGCCGCGAAGCCGGCGGAGGAGGCGACCCGGATCGTCATCCGCCCGAAGGCGGTCGACGACGCCGGTTTCACCGTCGCCCGCGAGGAGGACGGCCTCTACCGCGTCCGCGGCGAGAAGCCCGAACGCTGGGTCCGCCAGACCGACTTCAGCAACGACGAGGCCGTCGGCTATCTCGCCGACCGCCTCAGCCGCCTCGGCGTCGAGACGGAGCTGATGAAGGCGGGCGCCCGCTCGGGCGACGGCGTCGCCATCGGCCCCGAGGAGAACGCGGTCGTCTTCGACTGGGAGCCCACGATGATGGCCGGCGCGGAGATGCTCGGCCGCCGCGGCGAGGACCACCGTCTCGAAGCACCGCGGCCCGCCGAGCAGCGCCGCCGCGACAAGCAGGCGGAGCGTGACGAGTCGGAGAAGGAGTACGACGACTTCGAGCCGTTCTAGGCCCGATGCCGCCGGAGCTGTGGACGCCGATGCCCTGGGACTCACCTGAGTCCCGGGGCGCTTTCGGTTTTTCCTCAGTAACTCCTCATCGGCGAGTCCTGGCTGGTCTTCTGGTGCCGGAGCCGGAGACGGTCGGCAGTTTCCTCACGCCGGCCGAGACCGAAATGCCGCGGAAGCTCAACGGGGAATTCCGCGGAAATGGTCTGCCCGGGCGAGCCGTATTCCAAGCTCGTGCGCGGCGGCGCGGTCCTGTATCCGTACGGTGCGCTTGCCGCCGCGGCCGCCGTAGCCGCGCGCAGGGCCCCGCACGTACGGTTCACCAGACCTCATCCGGGGAACTCCTGCGGGTGCTGGCCCGCCGGGTCCTCAGGTGCCCGGAGCGGACCTGAGCCGAAGCGTCCGCGTTCGACGCCGGTGCGAAGGACGCACGGGAGTCGTGTGCAGTTACTCACAGCAAATCCGGACAATCCGGTTCGGGTTCTCGGAGGGTGCCTGCATGCAAGGTGAATAATCGGTTGCGTGCACATATGCAGCAGACATCGCTCGCCTTGCATGGCGGTAACCGAAAGTGGGAACATTCGAACGTTCCCTGTTGCCCCAAGGTAGGTCGCCTGTGTCTGAGCACATTGCCAAGCCCCGTACCACCGCAGTGATCCTTGCCGGTGGGACTGGTCAGCGCGTCGGTCTGTCGATTCCGAAGCAGCTGCTGAAGATCGCCGGCAAGGCGGTCATCGAGCACACGCTGGCCACCTTCGAGGGCGCCGACTCGATCGACGACATCATCGTGCTGATGGCCCCGGGCTATGTGGCGGACGTCGAGAAGATCGTCGCGAAGGCGGGCTTCGTCAAGGTGACGAGGATCATCGAGGGCGGCTCGACGCGGAACGAGACCACCGAGCGTGCCATCGCGGCCCTCGGTGAGGGCCTGGCCGAGGGAGAGGACGCGAATGTCCTGTTCCACGACGCCGTACGCCCGCTGCTGTCCGAGCGCGTCATAGACGACTGTGTCACCGCCCTGGAGCGCTACCAGGCCGTCGACGTCGCCATCCCGTCCGCGGACACGATCATCGTGACCCGCACCCACGGCGAGGACGGCGAGTTCATCACCGAGATCCCGGACCGCTCCCGGCTGCGCCGCGGCCAGACGCCCCAGGCGTTCAAGCTGTCCACCATCCGCCGGGCCTACGAGGTCGCCGCGAACGATCCCAATTTCCAGGCCACCGACGACTGCAGCGTCGTACTCAAGTACCTGCCGGACGTGCCGATCCACGTCGTCGCGGGCGACGAGTACAACATGAAGGTCACGCAGCCCGTCGACGTCTTCATCGCCGACAAGCTCTTCCAGCTCGCCTCCACGGCCGCGCCCGAGCAGGCCGACGAGGCCGCCTACCGCCAGCTGCTCACCGGCAAGACCGTCGTGGTCTTCGGCGGTTCGTACGGCATCGGCAAGGACATAGCCGAGCTCGCCGAGGGCTACGGCGCCAAGGCTTACGCGCTGGGCCGCTCGACCACCGGAACGCACGTCGAGAACCCCGAGGAGGTCGACGACGCGCTGTCCAAGGCGTACGCGGAGACCGGGCGCATCGACTACGTCATCAACACCGCGGGCGTGCTGCGCATCGGCAAGCTCGCCGAGACGGACAACGCGACCATCGAGGAAGCGCTGAAGGTCAACTATCTGGCGCCGGTGCAGATCGCCCGCTCCTCGTACAAGTACCTGGCCGAGACCAAGGGCCAGCTGCTCCTCTACACGTCCAGCAGCTACACCCGCGGGCGTGCCGAGTACAGCCTCTACTCCTCGACCAAGGCCGCCATGGTCAACCTCACCCAGGCGCTGTCCGACGAGTGGGCCGGCGACGGTGTCCGGGTCAACTGCATCAACCCCGAGCGCACCGCGACCCCCATGCGGACCAAGGCGTTCGGCCAGGAACCCGCGGGTTCGCTGCTCTCCTCCGAGGCCGTCGCGCGGACCTCGCTCGACGTGCTGCTGTCCGAGCTCACCGGGCATGTCATCGACGTCCGTCAGCAGGACCCGACGGCCGCGGCCGGAAGGGCTTCCGGTTTCGAGGCGGCGCTGGCCGGTGTTCTGGACCGTCAGGACGGCGTGGCATAATCAATTAATCGATCTTCAGAATTCAGGCCTCTGTGGTTGTGCGTTTTCCGCGCATTCACAGAGGCCTGAATCCGTAAATTTTCAAACTCTCTTTATTTGACATCAAACCGGCACTCACCCCTCAAGAGCAGGTTTCTCCGTGATTTCCACTGCTATTCGCGTTGCCCGGGTGGGTAGCGCGGCCGAGCTGGCCGCGGCGGCCCTCATGATGCTGGGCTTCCCCTGCCTGATGCTCGCCGCGCTGCTGCCGAGCGTCCCCGCCTTCGCGGCCACGGCCGCCGTGACATATCTGGCGGACCACTATCTGCACCGGCGTGGCAGCTATCTGATCAACCGCCTCGGCAAGGTGCGTGCCGGTCTGTCCATCAGGTTCCTGATCCGGGAACTGCTCCTGGTGCTGCTCCTGGCGCGCCTGGACCTGGCCGACAGCATCGTCTTCTACGCGGCGATCGCGGGCTTCCTGACCTTCTTCGGCTTCCAGGCCCCGCACAGCGCGCTGGTCACGCTGATCCGGTCGCGCCGCAAGATGCCGGTCGCCACCCGCAACGTCGATCTCGGCTCCCGCATCCGCATCCCGGACGCGCCCCCCAACATCCTGCTCGACCGGTCCGCCGAGAAGATGCTCCACCTCGACCTGGCCGCGGTCGTCGGCGTGCTGGTCGCCGCGGCGATGGACTCGACCGTGTACGGGCTCGTCGGCGTCGCCATCACGCTGGTTCTGGCCGTCGGCTACGTCATCGTGCTGGTCCCGTACGTCCGCGGAAAGAGCACCCCGCCGAACGCGGACAAGGTCCTGGCTGCGGCCGACAAGTGGTTGCGCGAGTACCGCCCGGAGACGGTGCTCTACTTCTCGGGCTCCAAGGACTCGGCGTACCAGGTCAACATGTGGCTGGAGACGATGGAGCAGCTGGACACCCGGCCGCTGATCATCCTCCGCGAACGCGCCATCCTGGAGCTCATGGCACCCACCACCGTGCCGGTCGTCTGTGTGCCCGGAGGGGTGCACCTGATGAACATGGACCTGTCCACGGTGCGCGTCGCGCTGTACGCGGCGAACGTCGGCAAGAACATCCACCTGCTGCGCGTCCCGACCATGAAGCACGTCTTCATCGGCCACGGCGACAGCGACAAACTCGCCAGTGTCAACCCGTTCAGCAAGGCGTACGACGAGGTGTGGACCGCCGGCCGCGCGGGCCGCGACCGCTACGCCATCGCCGACGTCGGCGTCCGTGACGAGGACATCGCCGAGGTCGGTCGCCCGCAGCTGGCGCCGATCCAGACCTGGCGGGGCGTGTCGGAGGGATCCGCCGACGGCGGCATGCCGACGGTCCTGTACGCGCCCACCTGGGAGGGCTGGGACGGCAGCCCCGGCAACACCTCCCTCCTGCTCGCGGGCAAGAACATCGTGCAGAAACTGCTCGCCGCCGACCCTCCGGTCCGCGTCCTCTACAAGCCGCACCCCTTCACCGGCACCGTCAGCGCGCAGGCCAAGACCGCGCACGAGCGGATCGTCGCGCTGATCGTCAAGGCGGCCGCCGAGCGCGGCGCCGATCCGCGCTTCGCCGCCGACAGTGCGGACCGGAGCGCGGCCCAGGCCGAGCTGACCGGCATCGAGGCCCGTATCGCCAAACTGACCGGCGGCGCCGAGGCGGGCGACGAGGCCGAGGCCACCCGCGACGGCATGGTCGACGTGGCCAAGCACGCCGAGGTTCTCCGGCTACGCGCCGAGTGGGACGACGCGTACTGGCGTTCGGCAGGAACCTGGGAGCACCGCGTCATCATGGGTGCCGAGCCGCGCCTGTACGACTGCTTCAACGTCTCCGACGCGATGGTCTCCGACATCTCCAGCGTGGTCTCCGACTTCATCGCGAGCGGCAAGCCCTACGCCGTCACGGACTCCGCGGAGCTCGGCGTCGAGGAGTTCAAGCGGCAGAACACCGCGGTGCGTGCCGCCGTGATTCTGTCCAACTCGGCTGCCGAACTGACCGAGTTGCTCGCCGCGGTGCGTGACCCGGCGGCCGACGCGCAGGCCGCCGAACGCCAGGAGCTGAAGCGGTATCTGCTCGGCCCGGACGAGCCGACCTCGATCGACCAGTTCAACTCCGCGGTGCGGCAGCTGGCGCAGAAGGCCGAGACGCGCAACCTCGGCCAGGAGACCGGCACTTCGGCCGAGGAGGTCTCGGCTCCGGGCGCCCCGGCTCCGGACCCTTCCTCCCCGGACGCCTCGCCCGCCACTGTGGACCTGGCGAGCGCGCTTCCCGGCCGGGGGTCGACCGGCGAGACCGGCGAGGCGGCGGTCAACGGCTGATCGCGGTCACCCCCTGACCTGCTTCAGGGCTCGGCTCCCGAGAATTTCGCTCGGGAGCCGGGCCCTTCTGCATGTCTACATGGAGAAAATGCGTGTATGGGCTGATAGCTGAGCAAACGTGCACAAGATCCCTGTCCGGGAAGTGGACCGATGCGCGACGCCCGGTCCCCTTCGCGTAAATTGCCGGGCGGGGCAGCCGGACCGAACGCGAGGGGATGCACGCAGGTGGCAGGGGCAAGGCAGGCCGTGGCGCAGGCTCACCGGATCGTCGTCAAGGTGGGGTCCTCGTCGCTGACCACCGCCGCGGGCGGCCTCGACGCGGACCGGGTCGACGCCCTCGTCGACGTACTGGCCAAGGTACGCAGCGGCGGCGAGCGGGAAGTCGTCCTCGTCTCCTCCGGCGCCATCGCCGCCGGGCTCGCCCCGCTCGGGCTGCGCCGCCGCCCCACGGACCTCGCCCGGCAGCAGGCAGCGGCCAGTGTCGGCCAGGGCCTCCTGGTCGCCCGCTACACCGCCTCCTGCGCCCGCCACGGCATCCGCGTCGGACAGGTGCTCCTCACTTCCGACGACACCAGCCGCCGCGCCCACCACCGCAACGCCTCCCGCACCCTCGACAAGCTCCTCGCGATGGGCGCCCTGCCGATCGTCAACGAGAACGACACCGTCGCCACGGACGAGATCCGCTTCGGAGACAACGACCGTCTCGCCGCTCTCGTCGCCCATCTCGTACGAGCCGACCTGCTCGTCCTGCTCTCCGACGTGGACGGCGTGTACGACGGCGATCCCAGCAAACCCGGTACGTCGCGGATCGCTGAAGTACACGGGCCCGCCGATCTCGACGGCATCGACATCGGCAGCGCGAGCAAGGCCGGCGTCGGCACCGGTGGCATGGTCACCAAGGTCGAGGCGGCCAGGATCGCGACCGGCGCGGGCATCCCGGTGGTGCTGACCAGCGCCGTGCACGCCGCCGACGCCCTCGCGGGACGGGACACCGGCACGTACTTCCACACCACCGGCCGGCGCTCCGCCGACCGGCTGCTCTGGCTCCAGCACGCCTCGACCCCACAGGGCGCGCTCACTCTGGACGACGGAGCCGTGCGCGCGGTCGTCGAGCGCCGCACCTCGCTGTTGCCCGCGGGTATCGCGTCCGTCGAGGGCGAGTTCACCGCGGGTGACCCCGTCGAACTGCGCGACAGCACGGGGCGGGCCGTCGCGCGGGGGATCGTGAACTTCGACGCCAAGGAGATCCCCCAGCTCATCGGACGCTCGACCAGAGAACTGGCGCGCGAGCTGGGACCCGCGTACGAACGTGAAGTCGTCCACAGGGACGCTCTCGTCCTGCTCCAGCGGTAGGTATTTCGAGGTCCCGCACGTGCGGGACCTCGTGCACCCGCACGTGCAGTTGTCGTGGAGTTGCCCCATAAACGTCCGAAAGCCCGTCCCCCGCCGGGGGACGTTCAGTAAAACCGCCACGCGACGGCGCCCCACCTGCTCAACTTTGTTGCAGGGGGACCCCGAGATTCATCACCACCACTGCGTAAAGGAGGCCGTCGTGAGACGAGTGCGCCCTGGGGCGGCGGCGTCCCGCGGTGGTGCCGCCTCCCGTGCGGTGGGTGAGGAGCGCGCGCTGACGAGCGTCGCGGCCGGAGACACGTACGAGAGCGAGAAGCCGGCTGACCAGCCCCGGCTGTGGCACGTCACGCTGAGCGTCTCGGGTGACGAGGCACCGCTGAAGGAGGTCAGGCGCGGCCTCGAACAGCTCGCCCACGACCACCCCTTTCTGCTGACCAGCCGGTACGCCAACGACCACGCCGAGATCCGCTACTGGGAAGAGGCCCGCGACCTGCACGACGCGGCGGCCGTCGCGCTGCGCCTGTGGGGCGAGCACCGGCAGACCGCCAAGCTGCCGCCCTGGGAGATCGTCGGCCTGGAGGTCATCGACCGCGAGACCTACCACCAGCGGATCGCGGAGGGCTACGGACCACTGCCGGCCACACCTGTCGGTGTTCATCCCTTTTGAGTCATCTTCACCGTGTGTCTCGGGGTTTGGGACATGGGCTGAACAGACCCGTTCGGAGCATTACGCTGCCGACATGACCACGCTTTCGCCGTACGACTCGATGTCTCCGGTCACCCAGGCCGCCTACCGCGCGAAGTCCGCCGCCGCCGACCTCGCGCCCCTGCCGCGTGCCGAGAAGGACGACGCGCTGCTCGCGATCGCGGACGCGCTGGAGGTCCGTACGAGCGAGATCGTCGCCGCCAACGCCAAGGACATCGCGCGCGCCCGCGAAGCCGGCACCAGCGAGACCGTCATCGACCGGCTCACGCTCACGCCCGAGCGCGTCCGCGCGATCGCCTCGGACGTCCGCGACGTCGTGGCGCTGCCCGACCCGGTCGGCGAGGTCGTCCGCGGCTCGACCCTCCCGAACGGCATCGACCTGCGCCAGGTCCGCGTCCCGCTCGGCGTCGTCGGGATCATCTACGAGGCCCGCCCGAACGTGACGGTCGACGCGGCCGCCCTCTGCCTGAAGTCCGGCAACGCCGTGCTGCTGCGCGGTTCGTCCTCGGCGTTCGAGTCGAACACCGCCCTGGTCCGCGTCCTGCGCGACGCCGTCGGCGGCGCCGGGCTGCCCGCCGACGCCATCCAGCTCGTCCCCGGCGAGGGCCGCGAGTCCGTACGTGAGCTGATGCGCGCCCGCGGCCTGGTGGACGTCCTCATCCCGCGCGGCGGCGCCTCGCTGATCCGCACGGTCGTCCAGGAATCAACCGTCCCGGTCATCGAGACCGGCACCGGCAACTGCCATGTGTACGTCGACGCGCACGCCGACCTCGACATGGCGATCGCCATCCTGATCAACTCCAAGGCGCAGCGGCCCAGCGTGTGCAACTCCGCCGAGACGCTCCTGGTCCACCAGGACATCGCCCCTGAGTTCCTGCCGCGGGCTCTGGACGCCCTCGCGGACGCCGGGGTCACCGTGCACGCCGACGAGCGCGTCCTCGCGTACGCCAAGGGCTCCAGGGCCACCGTCGTGGAGGCCACGGCCGAGGACTGGGACACCGAGTACCTGTCGTACGACATCGCCGCGGCCGTCGTGGACTCGCTCGACCGGGCCGTGACGCACATCCGGCTGTGGAGCTCCGGCCACACCGAGGCCATCGTCACCACCTCGCAGCAGGCGGCCCGCCGCTTCACCCAGTTGGTCGATTCCACGACGGTCGCGGTCAACGCGTCGACCCGCTTCACCGATGGCGGCCAGTTCGGCTTCGGCGCCGAGATCGGTATTTCCACGCAGAAGCTGCACGCGCGGGGGCCGATGGGGCTGCCGGAGCTGACGAGCACGAAGTACATCGTCACGGGGGACGGACACATTCGGCGCTGAGGCGGCGTACGGGTTCGGCGGGTGCGTCGACGGGTCTGTTCATGGGCGCGGCCGGTGGCGCGTCCGGCGTGGGGGCGGGGCGCGCGGCGCGTGAGACGCGTCTCGCCAGGTGGATGAATTTCCATACCGTCTGCCCAAAATGACCCCCCAGGTCTACTCTGGAATCGTGCCGGAGGACGTGGGGGGCTCGCCGTTTCCCGACGGCTGGGAGCCCGACGACGACCGCGACCGCGGGGGTGCGGACGAAGAGTTCGCCTCCGTGGTCTTCGACGAGGACTTCGTACGGGCAGCCGCGATCCATGAGCCGACCGCCGTGGAGCGGCTGCTGGCGGCCGCGCAGGCCCGTGCGGAGGCCTCCGAGGCCGAGGCGCGCCGGGCGCACACCCGGGGCGCACGCGGCGACGACGAGCGCTATGAGGACGGGTTCGGCCCCGACGGCCGTGGCGAATTCGGCCATGACCCGGATCTGGACGACCTGGACGACACCGAGGCCCTGGAGCGTCGCTACGGCGCGCCGGGCACGTACGGCAGGGCCTACGGCAAGCACACCCGCTGGCAGCGCCCCGTCGCCTGGATGCTCGCCCTTGTGATGGGCATCGGCATGGTCGCGCTGGCTTTCACTGCGGTCTACCGGGGAGCGTCGTCCTCGAACCGCCAGGAGCAGGTCCCTGCGCCCGCCTCGACGGGCCTTGAACAGGGCCTGGACAAGGTCACCGGCAGTAGTCCTTCCGCTTCGGCCGACTATTCCCAGCCGGCGGTGTCGGCGGTCCCTCGCACACCGTGACGAAGCTGGTGTGATCAGTGAGGGTGGACCTGATGTGATCACCAGGGCGCACCGGGGGCGGATCGAGGGCGGAGCGGGGGGCTGACCTAGAGCGAACCCGGGGCTAACGCCGGGACGACTCTGGTGAGAACCTGTCAGAACTTGTCGTGTAGCAGGGCGTTTACCTGAGCCCCCTGCGACCTACTCTGAATGTATGGGCGGGCCTGAAGACCCACCTGAGGGGACACCCGAGGGTGCTGCCGCAGGTGGAGAGGACGAGTACCGATCCGTCGTTTTCGACGAGTCGTTCGTCCGTGCTGCCCGCCTCCAGGAGTTCTCCGCGCAGGAGCGCATCGCCGACCACGCCCCGGCCGTACGCCGCCGCCCGCCCCGCCGTCGCGGCCTCTCCCGGCAGGCGCTGATCCTCGTCCTGCTGATCGCCGTCGCCTTCGGAACCGCGATCTACATGGGCGTACGCCACCCGTACCAGACCCCCGTCGCCCAACCCCCCGAGCCACTGCGGATGACGGTGATCCCGCTCGCGCCACAGACCGCCGTCCCCGGCGCTACGCGCCCCGAGGATCTGTACGCGAACAGCCCGGCCGCCCAGTTCCGCGTGGGCGCCGAGGGCATCACGCTGCCCGCCTCACGGCGCACCGCCCACTTCTCCGACAGCCAGGTCGTCACCGCCCTGACCACCGTCAAGGACTACCTCGTCGAGTCCTCCCTGGACCCTGAGGTACTCACGGGCACCACCACCCGGCCGGTACGGATCCTGCTCGACCCGCAGCAACTCGACCAGTTCGACCAGAGCTTCGACCACCCGACCGCCGACGGACGGCACGCCCCCACCGGCTGGCTGGTCCGCTTCGACCCGAGCGTCCAGCTCGCCGACCCCAAGATCCGCGTGCAGGGCTCTCTCCAGGCCGCCGAGTTCGACTCGAGCACCCTGGAGGTCATCGCCGACCACACCTTCGTGTACGCACTGAAGCCGGCGGGCTCGGACGAGAAGGCGGACGCCTCACTCTTCACCGTCCGGCGCGAGCTGCACTTCCGCTTCGACCGCGACGACCTGCGCATGCACCAGGCCGAGCTGGTCGTCTCCTACGTCCAGGCCGGACCGCTCGCCTGCTCCGAGGACTCGGTCGACCAGCTGCGCCCGCTGCTCGCGGGGCAGACGGCGAAGGCGGGCGGCCCGGCCGGTACGGACCCGTACGCGACCGGCAGCGCCACGGCGCTGTGCGGATCGCTGGCGACGAGCGCGCAGCCGAAGGTCTGAGCCGGGGTCCGAGCTCTTGGGAGCTCCACGGGAGCTCTTGGGTGCCCTGTGGGGCTCTCGTGTCTCGTTGGCTGGTTTCCGGTCAGCTTTCGTTGGGCCGGTCTCCGGTCAGCCGCTGCCGTTGGGGCGTTCGTCGTCGGGGCGGTCGTCGGTGGTCCGCGGCGGCGCGTCCTGGTCCTTGGGTGCCTTGGGGTCCTTGGGCGAGTCGCCGGTGTCTCTCGGTGAGCCGCCGCTCGCGAAGCCGCCGAAGCCGCGCCGCACCCGGCCGCCGATGTCACCCGCGCCGCCCGCGATGTCGCCGACCAGCTTCATCAGCGGGTCCTTGGAGTTCTTCACGTCGGAGGCGTAGCTGGCCGCCGACTGCCGGAAGGAGTCCGCGACCGAGGTGTCCTTGTCCTCGTTGCGCCGCGGATAGTGGCCGTCCAGGATTCGCTGGTAGTCGCGGGACTCCGCCCACTTCTTCAGCTCGGCGGCGCGGATCGTGGTGAAGGGATGGGTGCGCGGCAGTACGTTGAGAATCTTGAGCACGGAGTCGCGCAGGTCGCCACCCGCCTCGTACTCCTCGGCCTGCGCGAGGAACGCGTCCACGTTCATCTCGTGCAGGTGATTGCCGCCCGCGATCTTCATCAGGCCGCGCATCGAGGCCCGCAGATCCTGGCCGACAAGGAGGCCGGCACGGTCCGCCGACAGCTCCGACTTGCGGAACCACTCGCGCAGCGCGGTCACGATCGCCATGATCGCGATGTTGCCCAGCGGAATCCACGCGACCCGGAGCGCCAGATTGGTCAGGAACAGCAGGATCGTGCGGTAGACGGCGTGGCCGGACAGCGCGTGGCCGACTTCATGCCCGATGACGGCCCGCATCTCCTCCTCGTCCAGCAGCTCCACGAGGCCGGTCGTGACGACGATGATCGGCTCGTCCAGGCCGATACACATCGCGTTCGGCTGTGGGTCCTGGTTGACGTACAGCGGCGGGACCTTCTCCAGGTCCAGGATGTAACAGGCGTCCCGAATCATGTCGTTGAGGTGCGCGAACTGGGCGTCCGAGACGCGCACCGAATCGGACAGGAACAGCAGCCTCAGGCTGCGTTCCGGAAGCAGACCGCTGAGCGCCTTGAAGACTGTGTCGAAGCCGCTGAGCTTGCGCAGGGCCACCAGGGCCGAGCGGTCCGCCGGGTGCTCGTACGCCCGCGAGGAGATCCCCTCGAAGCGCCTGCGCTGCCTGCTGGGCACGTTCTCGTGCCCGTTCTGCTCGTTGCTGTCATCGGACATGTGTTCCCCCATGCTCTGAGTGCCGTGCCCCCGAAGCGGGCTCCAGCGTAGGCGGAGATACCGTGATGGGGCAGCACACCGTAAGGAGCTATCCCCATGGAGCACATTCCCGCGGCCTTCTGGCTGACCGAGGCGGCCGACGCCGCCAACCAACAGGGGTCGGGCGATCTGCTCCGTGTCGTGCTGGTCGTGATGGTGCTGGGCTCCGTCCTGCTGGCGTGGTTCCTGCTGCGCGGTTACAAGCGGGACGACTGAGGTTCTCGTCGGCCGGCGTGCTCACTGCCGCGCCTGGTGCCGGGCTTTCGCTTTCTCCTTGACTGACGTCTTCCTCGCTGGGGACGTTGCTTCGGGGGCGGGGTGGGGCGGGTGCGGGTGCGGGTGCGGGTGGCGGTGCCGGTGGTCGTGGTGGGTGTGGGTGACGGGTCGTCGGTGGTCGGGCAGTCGGCGGTCGGTGGTTGCTTGAGTGCCCTGCCTCACCAACGGCGGAGTCGGCGTGATCGTGGCCGAGGCCCACGCTTACGATGGGCCGACGTCTTTATCCCGCCCACACCGGATAGGTCTGCCGAGATGAGCTTCCACAGCACCGCCGCACAGTTGGTCACGCTCGCCGCCGAGGGCGAGGAGCACGGTGGCAACCACGAGAGCCTCAGCCCCTACCTCACCGGCGGCGGCGCCCTCTTCGTCCTCCTGCTGCTGCTGTGGATCACCACGCGCTTCAACCGGGACCGCTGACCCCCACCGGGCCCTTCAGGGACCCCTGTCGATCAGGGCCCCTAGGTCGGGCCGGTAGGGTCTGCACGCATGGGAGAGCAGGACATGCCTACCGGTCCGGCGAGTGACACGGAGAGCGGCGCGGCCGAGGGCAGTGCGAGCGCCGGGATCGTCGGCGGCGCGGTCGGTGGCGGCGCGGTGGACCCTGATGTCGTGAGTCCTGGCGTGGCGAGTCTTGGCGCCGTGAGTCCTGACGTGGTGAAGCGTCTGACGATCGGCCCCGGGAACGCCCCCTTGAATCCGGGCAAGCGGCGCCTCGGGGTGATGGGCGGAACGTTTGACCCGATCCACCACGGGCACCTCGTGGCGGCCAGCGAGGTCGCCGCGCAGTTCCACCTCGACGAGGTGGTGTTCGTGCCGACCGGGCAGCCGTGGCAGAAGACCGACCGCAAGGTCACGCCGGCCGAGGACCGCTATCTGATGACGGTCATCGCGACCGCGGAGAACCCCACGTTCTCGGTGAGCCGCATCGACATCGACCGCGGTGGCCCGACGTACACCACGGACACCTTGCGCGACCTGCGCGCGCTCAACCCCGACACGGACCTCTTCTTCATCACCGGCGCCGACGCGCTCGGCCAGATCCTCACCTGGCGGTACGCGGAAGAGCTGTTCTCCCTCGCGCACTTCATCGGGGTCACCCGGCCAGGCCACACCCTGACCGATCCGGGGCTTCCCGAGGGCGGGGTCTCGCTCGTCGAGGTCCCCGCACTCGCCATCTCGTCCACGGACTGCCGTGCCAGGGTCGCGAAGGGCGATCCTGTCTGGTACCTGGTGCCGGACGGTGTGGTGCGCTACATCGACAAGAGTGAGCTGTACCGCGGCTAGTGAGCCGAGAGGGGCACCGGTGAACGACCGATACGACGGGTACGCGGGCGGCGACCAATACGAGCTCGTCGGCTACGACGAGTTCGGGCAGCCTGTATACCGGCAGGTGTCGCCCCAGCAGCCCCAGCAGCAGGGCTACGACACCTACGGACAGCAGCAGCCGCAGGGCTACGGCTATGACCCGTACGCGACGGACCAGCAACCGCCTGTGTCGCCGTATGACACCGGTCAGCAGCAACCGGTGTCGTCCCATGACACCGGCCAGCAGTCGTCTGTTCCCACCTACAACTCGCCCGACTCCTACGACCCGTACGGCGCCGGCGCACCCGGGGCCGCGGGGACCTCGACGGCGTACGACCCGTACGGGCAGGCCGAGCAGACGGGTCAGGTCGGTCAGGTCGGCCGCGCAGGGCAAGCCGGGCAGCCGGGGCAGACCTCAAGTACCGGTCAGCAGCCCCGGGTTGCCGAGCAGCCCGCGTACATCCCGCAGCAGGCGGGTCCCGCGGAGCAGAGCGAACCCCAGGCCGACCGGGACTACCGCACCGAGCAGTTCGCCTTCGTCGAGGAGCAGGAAGCCGAGTCCGAAGACGTCATCGACTGGCTGAAGTTCACCGAGAACCGCACCGAACGCCGCGAGGAGGCCAAGCGGCGTACCCGCGGCCGGATCATCGGCCTGGTCGTGGTGCTCGCCCTGGTCGCGACCGGCGGCGTCGGCTACCTCTGGTACGCGGGCAAGCTCCCCGGCCTGTCGACGACAAGTGACAAGTCCGGCACCGCCACGTCCGTCGCCGCCCAGAAGCGCGACGTGATCGTCGTCCATCTGCACAACACCAGCGGCAGCGGCACCTCCACGATGCTGCTCGTCAACAACACCACCACCAAGCAGGGCACCACCGTCCTGTTGCCCAACGCCCTTGCCCTGACGGGCGACGACGGCAGCACGACCACGCTCGCCAAGTCCGTTGACGACGACGGTTCGGCCGGGACCCTGGACGCCATCGACACGGTGCTCGGCACCGACATCGAGGGCACCTGGCGCCTCGACACCCCGTACCTCAACAACCTCGTCGAACTCGTCGGCAGCATCGACGTCGACACCAACGCCGAGGTGCCGGACCCCGATTCGGAGAAGGAGGGCGAGGCGCCCCTCGTGAAGAAGGGTGCGGATCAGTCCCTCAGCGGCAAAATGGCCGTCGCCTATGCCACCTACAAGGCCTCCGGCGAGTCACAGACAGCCCAGCTGGAGCGGTTCGGGCAGGTCGTCCAGGGCGTGCTGCGCAAGCTGTCCTCCGACCCGCAGGCCGCCACGACCACCGTGCAGTCCCTGGCGCAGATCCTCGACCCGTCGCTGACCGACAAGGATCTGGGCGCCTTCCTCGCGAAGCTGGCCGATGACGCCAAGGGCGGCGACTACAAGACGGCGCTGCTGCCCGTGCAGCAGGACGGCACCCTGAGCGAGGAAGCCACCGACAGTGTGGTCAAGGACGTACTCGGAGGCACCGTCAAGAGCCCCGAGGAGGGTGCCGCCGTCCGCGTCGGCATCAAGAACGCCACCGGCGACAAGGACACCACCGAGAAGGCCCGCGTCGTCCTCGTCAACGGCGGCTACACCTTCCTGGACTCCGGTACGGCAGCCGCCACCCAGAGTGTGTCCCAGATCACGTACGCGGACGACGCCCAGAAGGACAACGCGGTCGAGGTAGCCAAGACCCTGGGCCTGCCCACCAGCTCGGTGAAGAAGGGGACGGTCACCTCCAACGCGGACGTGTCCGTTGTCCTCGGCCAGGACTACGAGCCTTCGTCGTCGTAGGCAGGTCGCAGTCGCAGTCGGCAGGTCGCAGGTCGCAGTGCGCGCTGCGACCTGCGGAGCGCCGACCCCGGGGACGGCCGACGCCTCGCCCCCGGGGACGGGTGACGGTCCGCCGGGGGCAGGCGACGGCCGTCCCCGGGGCGTCCGGAGCCCGGTCGGAGAAACGCGTGGGGTGTCGTCGGCGGTCCGTGAGACCCTTGAGTCATTACTGACCGCCTACGGAAAGCCGCGTAGTGACCGCCACGGACCGCTCCATCGGGCTCATCAAGACCGCCGCACAGGCGGCTGCAGACAAGCTCGCGCACGACATCATCGCGTACGACGTCAGCGACGTACTCTCGATCACCGACGCCTTCCTGCTGGCGTCCGCTCCCAACGACCGCCAGGTCAAGTCGATCGTCGACGAGATCGAGGAGCGGCTGAACAAGGAGCTCGGCACCAAGCCGGTGCGCCGCGAGGGCGACCGCGAGGCCCGCTGGGTCCTGCTCGACTACGTCGACATCGTGGTGCATGTGCAGCACAGCGAGGAGCGTGTCTTCTACGCTCTGGAGCGGCTGTGGAAGGACTGCCCGGAGATCGACCTGCCTGCCGATGCCAAGGCGACCCGAGGCAAGGGTGCCGAGCACGCCAAGTTCCAGGATGCGGAGGACGCCGCCGAGCTCGGAGGGCTGCGGTGAGCGCCGCGGGTGCCGAGGCCGGGAAGAAGCCCGGCCGGGGCCGTCGCGTCATCCTCTGGCGGCACGGGCAGACGTCCTGGAACGTTGAGCGGCGTTTCCAGGGCACCACCAACGTCGAGCTGACCGAGATCGGCGTCGGCCAGGCCCGCCGCGCCGCCCGGCTGCTCGCCTCGCTGAAGCCCGACGTGATCGTCGCCTCGGACCTCAAGCGCGCCGCCGACACGGCCGCCGAGCTCGCCGTGCTCACCGGCCTCGACGTCACCCATGACGAGGCCCTGCGTGAGACCTACGCGGGCGTCTGGCAGGGGCTGTCACACGACGAGATCATCGCCCGGCACGGCGAGGAGTACGCCGCCTGGAAGCGCGGTGAGCCCGTGCGCCGCGGTGGAGGCGAACTGGAGAGCGAAGTCGCCGACCGCGCCGCCCCCGTGGTGCTGCGGCATGCCGAGAAACTCCCCGACGAAGGCACCCTTGTGGTCGTCAGCCACGGCGGCACGATCCGCACCACCATCGGTCGCCTCCTCGGGCTGGAGTCCCAGCACTGGGAGAGCCTCGGCGGCCTCTCCAACTGCTGTTGGTCCGTCCTCGGAGAGGGCGCCCGCGGCTGGCGCCTCCTGGAGCACAACGCCGGCACGCTGCCGGAGCCGGTGCTCGGCGACGACGACTGAGCGGCCCTGGGGGCCGGTCTCCGGTCCCGCGGACCCGTCGGGACCGGATTTCACTTTCCGGCTGGTCGCAGGCTAAAGTTCTTCTTGTTCGCCCCGCCGGGCGGGAAGAACACACGGGGCTATAGCTCAGTTGGTAGAGCGCCTGCATGGCATGCAGGAGGTCAGGAGTTCAATTCTCCTTAGCTCCACAGATCAACTCTTTTGAGTTGTCAAAGATCAGTGGTGAAGGATCCCGTCCCCATTAGGGGGCGGGATTTTTCGTTGCCGTCATTTCTGGATAGCTGCCGGTGCCGCCCGCAGGTTTCTGAGCCGAGCCGCGGGTGTCACCCTGGCCCGCCTGCCGCGCAGGAAGGCGGCCAGCTCCGCCCTGCGGCGCTGTGTCGTGTTCATCGGCGTCACATCCCCCGTCACCCATCGTCCGTGCTCGGCCCGTCCGCTGCCAGGTGCTGTCAGTACCAGCATCGGCGGGCTCTCGTTACCCGTACCCGGCTGTCGTCAGGCTCGGTGCCATGACGACGACAACCCCCTCGGGACCAGGTCCAGCACCAGGTCCAAGTCCTGCGACCAGTAAAGCCCCTGGCACTGACAATCGCCCCGGACGGCTGCTCGCGGTCGTGCTCGCGGCCCAGTTCATGGCACTGCTCGACGTCTTCATCGTGAACGTGGCGGTGCCCACGATCGGTTCCGAACTCCACGCGTCCGGTGCCGCCCTGCAGTTGGTGGTCGCCGGATACACCATCGCGTACGCCGTGCTGCTGATCACCGGAGCGCGGCTGGGCGACCGGCTGGGCCACCGCCGTGTCTATCTGGGCGGGCTCGCACTTTTCACAGCCGCCTCGCTTGCCTGCGGACTGGCCCAGGGCTCCGGCGAGTTGATCGCCTTCCGTCTGGTCCAGGGCGCCGGGTCGGCCGTGATGATCCCGCAGGTACTCAGCCTGATCCAGCGCAACTTCACCGGTGAGGCGCGGGCCCGGGCGTTCGGCGCGTACGCGGCTGTCCTCGCGACCGGCGCCGCGGCCGGGCAGGTTCTGGGCGGCGTCCTGGTCAGCGCCGATCTGTTCGGCACCGGCTGGCGGCCGGTGTTCCTGGTCAACGTGCCCGTGGGGGTCGTACTCCTGGCCGTCGGCAGGCGCGTACTGCCGCGGGACGACGCTCGGGCTCTTGAGCGGTCACGCGGCCTCGACCTGCCGGGGCTCGTCCTCCTCGCCGCCGCCGTCTCGCTGTTCACCGTGCCGCTCGTGCTGGGGCAGGAGGAGGACTGGCCGCTGTGGTCCTGGCTGTCGCTGGGCGCGGCCGCGGTGTGCTTCACGCTGTTCTGCCTGTACGAGTCCCGGCTTGCCCGGCATGGCGGGGCGCCGCTGATCGCGCCGAGGGTGCTGCGTCACCCCGGCGTCGGCCTCGCGGTCTTCCGGCTGCTGGCCGTGATGGCGGTCAACGCGGGTTTCCTGTTCACGCTCACGCTGCACGTCCAGGGCGGGCTCGGCTACAGCGCGCTGCGCGCGGGACTCACCTTCGCACCGACCGCGGTGGTCTTCGGCCTGGTCGGTCTGACCTGGCGCAACTGGCCGGCATCCTGGCAACGCGCCCTGATCCCGGCCGGGTTCGCGCTCGCCGCCGTCTCCGTGGCCGGCGTCGGACGTGTGCTGGAGGACGGGGGCGACGGCGGCCTTTGGCTGTACGTCGCGTTCGCCGGGGTGGGTGCGGGCCTCGCGCTCGCCTTCAGTCCCACGCTCACCAAGGCCCTGGCCACCGTGCGCGCCGAGGACGCTGCGGACGCCAGCGGTCTGCTCGCGACGGTCACCCAGCTCGGTCAGCTGATCGGTGTAGCGGCGTTCGGCACACTCTTCCTGAACCGGCTTGAGTCACTTGGGCCCCCCGGGGCGTATACCTCTGGGGACGCGCTCCTCGTGTGCACGTATGCGCTGGCCGGGACGGCCACGCTGGGTGCTGTGTCCGGACTGGTACGCAGGCGTCGCTGACCGTATTGCTCCGGCCGTGGCAGAATCAAACGGCCGGAAGGGGGCGCGGCCCGACGGGAGGGAGTAGCGATGCCTGCGAGCATCCTCGAGGAGGTCGACGATCTTCTCGAAGCGGCACAGACGCGCAGAAAAGTCACTCTCCTTGACTGCCCTTCCTGCGGATCGCTCCATGTCGCCCAGGTTCTCGGTGACAACGGAGGGATCTCCTACGTGTGCACGGCCTGCGGCCACAGCTGGAGCTGATCGATGGGTGCGCACAGGCGAAAATGCGATTGGTGCGGCAGTGGTACGCCAATTGTCCGCGACATGGAACCGGTCAACCACGACTACCAGTACTGGTGCGAGGAGTGCGCGCGGGCGCTGATCATAAAAGGCGACCCGATCGAGACGTACCGCGAACTGGAGGGTGAGCCGATCTACGGCCGGCTCCTTGATGAGCACTGCACTCTCAAACGGTTCTATTCGTTCGCGACAGCCTGAGTCGTTCGCGACAGCCTGAGCCCGGTGAGGGCCAGGAAAGCCAAACCGGCTGCTACGTAGAGTGCCGACAACGTCAACTCGGTGCCGGTCTGGTGAAGTTCGAGCCTGCCGGGGCCGTGTGGCACCCACCACAGCGCGTACGAGAAGAAGGCCGGTGCCGTGCAAAGGGCGGCGGGCCGGCTGGTCGTCGCGAGGAGCAGCAGCATCGGTACGCACCACACCCAGTGGTGCGACCACGACACCGGGCTGATCAGCAGAGCCGTCACCGCACACGCGATCACCGCCCAGGCCCGCCGCCCGCGCAGTTCGGCGGCCACGGCGAGGGTGAGGCCCAGGGCGCCCGCCACCGCCGCCGTGGCGGCCCACCAGGCCCCGGGCTCCGTGGTGTGCAGCAGCCGGGCAAGGACGCCGCGCAGCGACTGGTTCGCGGTGTCCTCGACGAGCCCCACGCGACCTGCCTCGAAGACCATGCGGGTCCAGAAGCGCCAGGAGTCGTACGGCAGGGCGGCCGCCGCCAGCAGTGTCGCCCCGGTGAACGCGGCGGCCGCCCTGCGTGCGTGCCGTAGCCACGGTCCTCCGGAGTCCCGCCTCAGGTACTCCACAAGGCCGGTGACCAGCAGGAACAGTGCGAACAACGCCGGTGTCAGTTTGACCGCCGCCGCGATCCCGATACCCACCCCGGCCCAGCGGTGCGCGGGCCGCCGGGACAGATCCCACAGCACCAGCACGGCGAGCAGCAGATTGATCTGTCCGTACCGCAGCGTCGTCCAGACCGGCTCGCACCACACGGCCGCCGCCGATACCCACCAGACGCTCTCCACGCGCGCGTGCCCGGCGAGCCGAAGCGAGAGGGCCACGAACACCACAAGAAGGGCCAGATTTCCGGCCGTTGCCAGAGTTCGCATGCTCGCCGTGTCCAGCAGTGTCAGGGGAGTGAACAGCAGCGCCGCGAACGGCGGGTAGGTGGTGGGCAGATGGGCCTCGGTCGTGCGCAGTGCGTAGAGGTCGCCGCCCGTGCGGACCGTCTCGCCCTCCGCCCGGTACACCATCAGATCGATCATCGACACATGCGCGGCCCGCTGCGCGCACCAGAAGGCCGCGAACGACAGCAGGCACGCCCCCAGGGCAACGGGCACCCGGCGGACACGGGGCACGGCGATCACGGTCACGAAGGCCGACACTATCCCGCATATCCGTATTGTCCGCACAGCACGGAAACGATTTGGTGGTGCACCCGGAGGACCGTGTAATGTTGGCGACGCCACCAGGGAAACCGGTGCGACGCGGTCAATATGCGGCTTCGCCGCGTGGCTGCGAGGGGCTATAGCTCAGTTGGTAGAGCGCCTGCATGGCATGCAGGAGGTCAGGAGTTCAATTCTCCTTAGCTCCACAGACGTTGAAGGCGGGCCACCCGATCAGGGTGGCCCGCTTCTTCGTGTTCAGCGGCCGCTGCCGAGCGCCCGGCGGCCGCGCCCCTGGGAGAGCACGGGCAGGTTGTTGCGCGCCGGAGCGGAGGACCGGGTGTCCTCCTCGAGGCGCAGCGCCAGCGCGGGGCAGCGGCGTACGGCGCGCAGGGCCTTCGCCTCCGCGTACCGGGGAACCGACGCCTGCGCGACGGTGGGGAATCCGTCGGCGCCCAGCTCGAAGACCTCCGGGAGGATGTCCGCACACAGGCCGTGGCCGCGGCACAGCGTCCAGTCGACGTAGATCTTCTGGCGGGGCGGACCCGCCTCCAGCTGGTTCTGGCCGCCCGGGATGCCCGTCGGGGTCTGGCCGCCCTCGAAGAGCGGCAGAACGCCCTCCACGGGCCTTCCGCAGCCGTTTCCGAGGACATGCGCGGCCAGGTCGTCGGTGAAGGCCTTGAGCGTCGACTCGATGAACATCGCGGAGCCGTCCGGGTGCGAGCACGCGCCGCGTCGCTTCACGGACTTGGCGACCTGCTTCACGGCCTCCAGGGCGGCCGGGCCGCCGCCGTTGAGGATGTCCTCGAGGCCGCGGGCCGCGGCGGGCAGACCGAGGTAGCAGGGACCGCACTGTCCCGCGCTCTCCTCGGCGAGCCACTGGGCCACTCGCAGCGACTCCCCGAGCGGGCAGGTCTGCTGGGTGATCGGGAGGATCGCGCCGGCGCCGAGCGCACCGCCCACCGCGTCCAGGGAGTTGCGCGAGACGATCGCCTCGTTGACGGTCGCCGCGTCCAGCCACTTGCCGTGGTATCCGCCGGTCAGGACGCCCTGCGGCGTGGGCGGGGCACCCGCGAGCTGGAGTACGTACCGCAGCGGGACGCCGGTCGGGACCTCGATCACCATGGGGCGGGCGACGGCGCCGGAGACAGTCAGCAGGACGGTGCCGGGCTCGTCGTACAGGCCGGTGTTGCGGTAGCGGTCGGGGCCGATGCGGGCGGCGATGGCCAGTTGGGCGAACGTCTCGGCGTTGGACAGCAGCGTGGGTGCGCCGCCGACGCCGGTCTGTGACGCGCTGACCTTGCGGCCGGGCGGGATGGCCGGGCCGCCGTCGATGGAACGGATCAGTGAGGCGGCCGCTCCGGTCACCATCCGTACCGGATTGCGCTGCACGCGCGCGCGGAGAGGCGATCCGCGCCGGTTGCTCAGCCCGCGCTCGGCCAGCGCGGCCTCCATGGACCGCTGGGTGGATTCACGGGTCACGCCGATCACAAGGGTTCGGGCGCCCATGGCCTCCGCGGCCAGCAGCGCGCCGTCCAGGATGAGGTGCGGGGCACGGTTGATGAGCACCGTGTCCTTGCGGCAGGCGGGTTCGTCCTCACTTCCGTTGACGACGACCACCGGGCGGACGCCCTTCTTGATGGCCGATTCCGCGACGGAGCGCAGTTTCTTGGCGAAGGGGAAGCCCGCGCCGCCGCGGCCCTTCAGGGAGATCGCTTCGGCGAGGCCCGCGAGTTGCTCGCCGCCCATGGGTTCGAGCGGCCCGTGCACTTTGAGGTGCATCGGGAGGTCCAGGCGTTCAACCAGGTCGAAACCCGACGTGAGCTGCGGAAGTCCGACGACGCGGACTTCCGGGACGTCGGGCAGGGCCTCGTTCACTTAAAGCCTCCGGAAGGGGCGTTCCATGATTCACCGGAGCCAGGAGCGTCGAAGGCGCCCGGCAGTACTTCAGTCGTGGGACCGCTGTCGTACGTGTCGTTGGCGTTGTACGTGCCGTAGGCCTGGTTCGACTCACCGGTGTCGTACACATCACTTGTGTCGTACACGTTTGCGGCCGAATTGTCATAGACGGGGATGTTGTAACCCGTGTCGTTGAGCGGGTCGTAGGCGGAGGGGGGCGCCGCACCGACGGGCGGCGGGGAGGGGATGGGCCAACTGCCCGACGTGCTCCCGTTGTCGGCGCGCTGGAACGTCTCCGTGGGCTGCATGTCCATGGGCGTCTGGAAGCGCCCGGTCTGGTCGGGGCCCGGGGTGTTTCCACCGGGCGTGCCGCCCCCCTGCACGGCGCGGTAGGCGGCCGCGAAGCCGTTCCCTCCGGTGGTCGTGTTCGGGTCGTACGGGGCTTCGTACGACTGCGCGGGGGACGTCATGCGCTGTGGGGGCGCGTACGCGTCCTCCGGGGACTGCCGCGGCCGCGGGGCGAAGCCCGGCATCGAGGAGCCCGCGGCGGCGGCACGGGATGCCTCCAGGTCCTCGCGGGCGAGCCGGGTGCCGGTGCGGTTGTTCTCTCCGAGGATCGCGAGGATCCGCTCGGCGACGGCGCGCTTGAAGGGGCCGGAGGACGAACGCAACGCCAGGGCGACCGCCACGAAGATCAGGCAGAGGCTGTACAGCACGGTGACGTAGGTCGCCGCGGGACGCCCCGCGTACAGGCCGTGTACCAGGGCCGAGCACCAGGCCGGGTACGCCAGCATGTGCACGGCTCGCCAGCGTGCGGCGACCGGCGCGGGGGACGCGAAGGCGCTGCGCATCGCGCCGGTGATGGCCGTGAAGATCATGAGCAGTCCGGCCAGGGAGCCGAAGCCGATGAGTCCGTTGGTGCCCGTGATGCCGAGCCCGAAGGGGACCACCGCGGCGACCAGCGTGGTGTGGTCCAGCACCAGTTTGACCGAGACGTGCAACAGCAGGAAGGCGACCGAGGACACCGCGGTCGTCCGGTGCACGGCCTGCGCGATCAGCCGCTGGCGCGCGTTGAGGAACAGCCGGTCGGTGGCGACGATTCCCCACACCACGGAGCAGGTGAGGGCGACCAGCGACAGCACGCCGGCGCCGAAGTTGAGGAAGTCGCGCAGGCCGTCACCTCCGACCAGCACGACCATGGGTATGAGCAACAGCGCGGCAGCCGTCATCGCCCCGTAAGCCGATCGGCCCGGTTGAGGGAGCGAGCTGTTCTTGCGACGAGGGGTCATGGGGGTTACTCCCAAACAGTTCGGGGAAGCGGTCCCGAAGCCGCACTCTAAGTCGAGCCATACCTATGAGTGCGACGTTTGAGTTATTGCGTTGTTATCTAAGGGTCGTGAGGCCCTTGTGTTGTCCCTTAGATTCCGTTACGCGAAGTAACATTTGAACGTGGTTCAATTTTTTGTGACGATTCTGTGCGGTGGCACGGAGTGTCAGCCGGTCCTGGGAAGCTCGTCGCGTCCCGCGTGGGGGCTGCGGTACCCTGACGCCATGCGTGCCGTACGCCTTCTGCTTAGCGAGCCGCGCTGACCAGTCCCGGCCACTGACGAATCGTGGTCGGCATCGGCGCGGCGTCCCCTCCTGTGCGAGGGGTTTTTTCATTTCCTGAGCCGCTGGCAGAGACGATCGATGGAGCTTTGAGGATCATGAGCGAGACGAATACCGCTGCCGCCTCCGAGGTGACCGCGCCGCACCGCTACACGGCCGCGCTGGCCGCTGAGATCGAGGCACGCTGGCAGGACTTCTGGGACGCCGAGGGTACGTACGAGGCTCCGAACCCGAGCGGTGACCTGGCGGGCGACCCCGAGCTGGTCGCCAAGCCCAAGAAGTTCATCATGGACATGTTCCCGTACCCCTCCGGTACGGGCCTGCATGTCGGCCACCCGCTGGGATACATCGCCACCGATGTATCCGCCCGGTACCAGCGCATGACGGGCCACAACGTCCTGCACACTCTGGGCTTCGACGCCTTCGGACTGCCCGCGGAGCAGCACGCCGTGTCGACGGGCGAGCACCCTCGGATCACCACCGAGGCTGCCATCAACAACATGAAGTCCCAACTGCGCGCGCTGGGCCTGGGCCACGACAAGCGCCGGTCGTTCGCCACGATCGACCCGGACTACTACAAGTGGACCCAGTGGATCTTCCTGCAGATCTTCAACTCCTGGTACGACGAGGAGGCGGACAAGGCCCGCCCGATCGCCGAACTGGTCGCCCAGTTCGAGAGCGGCGAGCGTGCCGTACCCGCAACTGACGGCGCCACGCGCGCGTGGCGCGAGCTGACTGCCGCCGAGCGTGCCGACATCCTGAGCGAGTACCGCCTGGCGTACGCCTCCGACGCGCCCGTCAACTGGTCTCCCGGCCTGGGCACCGTACTGGCCAACGAGGAAGTCACCGCCGACGGTCGCTCCGAGCGGGGCAACTTCCCCGTCTTCAAGGCCAAGCTGCGCCAGTGGAACATGCGCATCACCGCGTACGCCGACCGGCTGCTGGCCGACCTGGACGCACTGGACTGGCCCGAGGCCATCAAGCTGCAGCAGCGCAACTGGATCGGCCGCTCCGAGGGCGCCCGTGTCCACTTCCCGATCGACGGCGAGCGCATCACCGTCTTCACCACGCGCCCGGACACCCTGTTCGGCGCGACCTACATGGTGCTGGCGCCCGAGCACCCGCTGGTCGAGAAGTTCACCCCGGACGTGTGGCCCCAGGGCACGCACGAGGTGTGGACCGGCGGTCACGCGAGCCCGGCCGAGGCCGTCGCCGCGTACCGCGCGCAGGCCGCCTCCAAGTCGGACGTCGAGCGGCAGGCCGAGGCCAAGGACAAGACCGGCGTCTTCATCGGCGCGTACGCGACCAACCCGGTCAACGGCGAGCAGGTCCCGGTCTTCGTCGCCGACTATGTCCTGATGGGTTACGGCACCGGCGCGATCATGGCCGTGCCGGCCGGCGACCAGCGCGACTTCGAGTTCGCGCGCGCCTTCGAGCTGCCGATCCGCTGTGTCGTGGAGCCGACCGACGGCCGTGGCACGGACACGTCGTCGTGGGAGAACGCCTTCGGGTCCTACGACGCGAAGGTCATCAACTCCGCCAACGACGAGATCTCCCTGGACGGCCTGGGCGTCGTCGAGGCCAAGGCGCGCATCACCGAGTGGCTGGCGCGCCGGGACATCGGCGAGGGCACCGTCAACTTCCGGCTGCGTGACTGGCTGTTCAGCCGCCAGCGCTACTGGGGGGAGCCCTTCCCGATCGTCTACGACGAGGACGGCATCGCCCACCCGCTGCCCGAGTCGATGCTGCCGCTGGAGCTGCCGGAGGTCGAGGACTACTCGCCGCGCACCTTCGACCCGGACGACGCGAACACGTCCCCGGAGACCCCGCTGTCGCGCAACCAGGACTGGGTGAACGTCACGCTGGACCTGGGCGATGGCCGTGGTCCGCAGCGCTACCGCCGCGAGACCAACACCATGCCCAACTGGGCCGGTTCCTGCTGGTACGAGCTGCGCTACCTGGACCCGCACAACGACCAGAAGCTGGTCGATCCGGCCATCGAGCAGTACTGGATGGGCCCGCGCGAGGGACAGCCGACCGGCGGCGTCGACCTGTATGTGGGCGGCGCCGAACACGCCGTACTGCACCTGCTGTACGCGCGCTTCTGGTCGAAGGTGCTGTTCGACCTGGGCCACATCTCCTCGGCCGAACCGTTCCACAAGCTGTTCAACCAGGGCATGATCCAGGCCTACGTGTACCGCGACAGCAGGGGCATCGCGGTGCCCGCCGCCGAGGTGGAGGAGCGCGACGGCGCGTACTTCTACCAGGGCGAGAAGGTCTCCCGACTGCTGGGCAAGATGGGCAAGTCCCTGAAGAACGCGGTCACTCCGGACGAGATCTGCGCCGAGTACGGGGCGGACACGCTGCGCCTGTACGAGATGGCGATGGGCCCGCTGGACGTGTCGCGGCCGTGGGACACGCGCGCGGTGGTGGGCCAGTACCGGCTGCTGCAGCGGCTGTGGCGCAACGTCGTGGACGAGGTCTCCGGCGAGGTCACCGTCGTCGACTCCGAGGCCGACGAGGACACCCTGCGCGCTCTGCACAAGGCCATCGACGGCGTACGTCAGGACCTGGCGGGCATGCGCTTCAACACCGCCATCGCCAAGGTCACCGAGCTGAACAACCACCTGACCAAGGCGGGCGGCCCCGTGCCGCGCGACGTTGCCGAGCCCCTGGTGCTGCTGATCGCGCCGCTGGCACCGCACATCGCCGAGGAACTGTGGCGCAAGCTGGGCCACACCGACTCGGTCGTCCACCAGGACTTCCCCGTGGCCGACCCGGCGTACGTCGTGGACGAGGCCGTGACCTGCGTCGTGCAGATCAAGGGCAAGGTCAAGGCCCGCCTGGAGGTCTCCCCTTCGATCTCCGACGAGGAGCTGGAGAAGGTGGCGCTGGCCGACGAGAAGGTCGTCGCCGCGCTGGGTGGCGCGGGGATCCGCAAGGTGATCGTGCGGGCGCCGAAGCTGGTGAACATCGTTCCGGCGTAGCCCGGAACCCGGCAGCCGCACGCCTTCGGGTGCCGCTGTCGGGGTAGTCCCCTACGGGCAGGTTCGGGGTTCTTCTGGAACTCCGAACCTGCCCGTAGCGTTTACCGTTGAAGAGTGCCGCGGCGGCTGCCGCGACTTGTCCGGAGGAGGAGCGTGGTGGAAGCCGTGATCACAGTAATCGCCCTGCTCTTCCTGTTGTTCGTGGTGCTGGGCGCGTATGCCACGGTGAAAGTGGTCGGCGCCGCCAAGCGAGGTGTGGACCGCACGATCGCGCAGGCTCGCCGAACCGTGGAGGACACCACCCTGCGCGCCAAGACCCTCGCGCAGCCGGGCCCGCTGGGCGAGCTGGCCCAGCTCCGCCTGAAGCTGCGCACCTCGATGCGGGCCACGCAGGACGCGCTGCACGCGGGCGTGACGGAGGACGAGTCCCTGAAGGAGTCCCTGAGCCTCTTCGAGCGGCTCAGCGTCCACGGGCACGAACTGGACGCCGACCTCAAGCGCCTGGAGACCGAGCCCGACCGGCGCACGCTCATCACGCTGCTGCCCCGACTGCGCGAGCGCACCGGGCGCATCACACACTCGGCGGACTCGCTGCGCTGGGCCGCGCGCGACCGGGCCCACCGGTTCGCGGACGACGATCTGGACTCGCTGAGCGCGCAGATAGACGTCGAGGCCGGCGCACTGCGGCACTGGACCACGGAGCCGGAGCCCGCGGCTTCCTGGCCCGAGGCACCGGCTCCGGACGCGGCCTCCTCCGACCGACAGACCTGGCCCGACAGCCCGGAGTCCCGTACGGCCGAGGAGCCGACACGTTCTGCCATCACCCCGCCCGGACAGCGGCCCGTCTACCCCTGGCAGAAGAAGCCCCGCCCCGAGAGCACGACTTGATCCGGCCGCACCAGCCGCAGGTGGGAGGGGCCGGGCTGCCGACCGCGTGCCCCGGCAGGTAACCTCCAGCTCATGTCCCGCCATGTCGCGATCGTCACCGATTCAACGGCCTACCTGCCGCCGCGGACGATGGAGCGCCACGGCATCACAGCGGTGCCCTTGACCGTAGTCCTCGGCGACCGGGCCCTTGAAGAGGGCACCGAGATCTCGGCCCGCTCCCTGGCCCAGGCACTGCAGAAACGGCGCTCCGTCACCACGTCACGGCCCAGCCCCGAAGTCTTCGCCGCGACCTACCGCAAGGTCGCCGAGTCGGGCGCCACCGGCATTGTCTCCCTCCATCTGGCGTCCGAGTTCTCGGGCACGTACGACGCCGCGGTCCTCGCCGCGCGGGAGGCTCCGGTGCCCGTGCGTGTGGTGGACACCGGGATGGTCGCGATGGCGCTCGGCTTCTGCGCGCTGGCCGCGGCGGAGTGCGCGGAGGCGGGGGGCACGATCGACGAGGCGGTCACGGCCGCGGAGAAGCGAGCCGCGGGTACCTCCGCTTATTTCTACGTCGACACCCTCGACTATCTGCGCCGCGGCGGCCGGATCGGAGCCGCGCAGGCGCTGCTTGGTTCCGCGCTCGCGGTCAAGCCGCTGTTGCAGTTGGACGGCGGTCGTATCGAACTCCTGGAGAAGGTACGGACGGCGTCCAAGGCGATCGCCCGCCTGGAGGAGATCGTCGCCGACCGCGCGGGCAGCGCCCAGGTCGACATCGCCGTCCACCACCTCGCCACTCCCGACCGGGCCTCGGCTCTCGCGGACCGGCTACGGGCGCGGGTGCCCGGCCTCGTCGATCTGCATGTCAGCGAGGTCGGTGCGGTGATCGGTGCGCACACGGGGCCTGGGCTGCTGGGGGCGGTTGTCTCGCCTCGGTGAGGCCAGAGGTGCGTGTGGGGTGCTTTGTGCTTTGTGCTTTGTGCTTCGTGTGGCTCGTGTGGGGTGTTCTGTGGCGAGTGTGACTCGTGTGGGTGATGGAGTTATCCACAACTGGGCGGTAGTCCCCGGGAATTGAGCAAGATCATCGCGGAGCTGCCGAGGTGCTGGATCCTCGCCGCATGGCACTTCGATCACGTTCACACGCAGCCACTCCGACCAGCGGCCCGGGCCGCGGGCCCGTCTCCGACGGCCGCATCCGTCATCGCCGTCACCATGGCCGTCACCATCCCCAAAGCCGTGCCGGGCGCCGCGAGGCCTCGGCCGAGGCACTCCGCCTGCGCGCGGAGGCGCTCTTTGCCGAAAGGGCTGGGGAGCGGCGGGAGTTCGGGAACGGGAGCGCGAACGGGAGCGCGCCTCCGGGGGCGGCGGATCGGGATGTGGGGGACAGCCCGAGGGCGAGAACTTCGGTGGGGGTGGGTGTCGCTGACGTGTGGGGGATTGAGGGGCGCGGCAGCGGGGTTCTGGACCGGGGTGGGGGTGAGTCCGGGGTACGGGAGGTTGGGGGCGAGGGTGGTTTCCGGAGAGGTGGGGTGGGTGACCGCGATGGTTTCCGGGGGAGCGGGGCAGCCGACCCTGATGGTTTTCCGGGGAGCGGAGCGGGGAATCGCGATCCTTCCCGCGTGAGGTGGACGGTTGACCGTGACGCTTTCCAGGAGGGAGAGGCGGGGGGTCGTGATTCCTCCCGTGTGAGGTGGGCGGACGACCACGCTGCTTCAAGCGAGGGTGTGGCTGTTGACGCGGGCGTGCGTGGCGATGGCGCTTCCGATGGGGCGGCGGGGGCGTGGCGGGATCGGGTCGGGCCCGCTGTGCGGGAGCGGATGCCGCTGTGGTTGCAGTCGAGGTGCGGGCTTGAACGCAGGAGTGTGGTTGCTCTCACCGTGCTGCTCGTCGTCGCTGCGGTCTTCGCCGGGCAGCACTTCTGGGCCGGCCGGACCCAGTCGGTGCGGGCTCCAGAGGTGGTACGAGCGGCGGCTCCGTTCGGCGAAACGGCCGGACAGGCGAAGCAGCAGGAGTTGGCGGCGGACGCCTCGGCCGGGTCACCCGGCCCGGTCGGTGCGGCTGGGACCGTGATCGTGGTGGACGTCAGCGGCAAGGTGCGCAGCCCTGGACTCCAACGCCTGTCGGCCGGCTCTCGCGTGGAGGACGCGCTGCGAGCCGCGGGCGGAGTGCGTCCGGGCACGAATACCGAAGGGCTCAACCGCGCCCGCCTCCTCGTGGACGGCGAACAGGTCGCGGTCGGTGTGCCCGCCCTCGCGGGTGGATCCGGCTCCGGCGCGGCCGGCACCGCTGCATCCGCCGGCGGTGCCGCTCCCGCCGCTCCCGTCCCACTCAACACCGCCACCGTGGAGCAGCTCGACGGCCTCCCGGGCGTTGGCCCCGTCCTGGCCCAGCACATCGTCGACTACCGCACCCAGAACGGAGGCTTCCGCTCGGTCGACGAGCTTCGTGAGGTGAACGGAATCGGGGACCGCCGGTTTGCCGACCTGCGGAATCTGGTGCGGCCGTGAAGGGGCGGAGGGTCGTGCGCTTTGCGGGTGCGGGGTCTGAGGGTGGTGCCGGTGTCGGTGAGCCCGAGGTCGGCGCCGCGAACCGGCGGGCCGTGCATGCTGCCTCGGGCAAGCGGCTGGGAGCCTCGAATCCCCGGGAGGAAGGGCCGACGGACTTACGGCTCGTGCCACCCGCGCTGGCGTCCTGGGTTACGGCGGCGGTGACACTTGGGGGACCGGCCGGGTGGGTCGCGGGCGTGGCGGTGGTCTGCCTGGTCGTGGGTGGGGCGCTGCTGATTGCGGGACGAAGGGGGGCGCACAGCGACAGCGAGGAAGGGCGCGCGGGACGACGGTTCGGCGACGGGCAACACGGACGTCGACTCCGGGAAGGGCTGGAGAGACACCGAAGCCGGGAGGGGCTGGATGGTGGTCCGTTCCGGGAGGGGCCGGAGGGAGGCCGATTCCGGAACGGGCCGGAGGTACGTCGGCTCGGTGAACGGCGAGAGGGGCGCTCGTTCGCCGACGGGCGCCGGGGAGAGGGGCCGCGTATGTGGCCCCGGGCGTCTGTTGCCGCCGTGCTGCTCTGTGTCGCCGCGGCCGCTGCTTCCGCGGGGTTGCACGGGGCGGATCTGCGGCGGGGGCCTGTTCCCGCACTGGCACGGCAGTACGCGCAGGTGACCGTCGAGGTCGAGGTCACCTCCGATCCCCGACTCACCCGGCCTCGCGTCAGGGGAGATCACGCGGCTCCGACGGCAGTTCTGCTCGACGCGGAGGTTCGGCGACTGACGAGGGCGGACGGAACCGACGTGGTGACGCGTACACCGGTGCTGATGATCGTCGACGCCGGCTCGGCAAGGGGCTCGCCTCGGCTGTCCGTTGGGCGTTCGCCCTGGCTGTCGCTGCTGCCGTCCACGCGGTTGCGGGTGGCCGCGCGGCTCGCGCCCGCCCTGTCGGGTGGGGACGAGATCGCGGCGGTGTTGCGGGTTCGGGGGAGTGCGCCGCCGGAGGTAGTCGGGGAGCCGTCCGGACCGCAGCGGTTCGCGGGTGGGCTGCGCGAGGGCTTGCGGGAGGCGACCGACGGGCTGGATGCGGACGCGCGGGCGCTGCTTCCGGGGCTGGTCGTGGGGGACACGTCACGGGTCACACCGGAGTTGGACGACGCGTTCAAGGCGACGGATCTCACGCATTTGCTTGCTGTGAGCGGGGGCAACCTCGTGATCATGCTGGCCCTGTTCATCGGACCACCCGGCATCGCCCAGCGTGCCGAGCGGCGTGGTCTCGCGCCACGGCTCGGTGTACCGCTACGGGCCACCGCGCTGTTCGGCGGCGCGCTCACGCTCGGGTTCGTGATCGTGTGCCGACCGGACCCGAGTGTGCTGCGGGCCGCGGCCTGCGGATCGATCGCGCTGCTCGCCATCGCGACCGGGCGCCGCAGATCGCTGATCCCCGCGCTGGCCACGGCGGTCCTGCTACTGGTGCTGTACGACCCCTGGCTGTCCCGCAGTTACGGCTTTGTGCTCTCCGTCCTGGCGACCGGTGCGCTGCTCACCCTGGCCCCACGGTGGAGCGCCGCGCTCCAGAGACGTCGTGTGCCGCCGCGTCTGGCCGAGGCGCTCGCTGCCGCCGGCGCGGCACAGGCCGTGTGCGCGCCGGTTGTCGCGGTCCTGTCGGCTCGGGTGAGTCTGGTGGCGGTGCCGTGCAATCTGCTCGCGGAGCTCGCGGTCGCGCCGGCCACGGTGCTGGGATTCGCGACGCTGGCGACGGCCTCGGTGGCGCTGCCCGTCGCCAAGGCCTTGGCGTGGTGCGCGAGTTGGCCCGTCCAGTGGATCGCGGACATCGCTCGTACCGGGGCGGCGCTGCCCGGCGGGGGAGTGGACTGGCCGGGCAGTTGGACGGGGGCGCTGCTGCTTGCCCTTGTGGCTGTGGCCGTGGTGTTCGTCGGCCGGCGGCTCCTGCGGTATCCGTGGCTGACCGGTGTCTGCGGGGTGCTGTTCCTGTTGGTCGTGGTGCAGCCGCCGCCACTCACCAGGGTGATCACGGGGTGGCCACCGCCCGGCTGGCGGATGGCGGTGTGCGACGTGGGGCAGGGAGACGCCACGGTGCTCGCTGCGGGTGACGGCACCGCTGTGGTGGTGGACGCCGGGCCCGACCCGGTGCTGGTCGACCGCTGTCTGGGCGCGCTCGGCATCACCCGGATTCCGCTCGTCGTACTCACGCACTTCCATGCCGATCATGTGGCGGGGCTGACGGGCGTGCTGCGCGGGCGTTCGGTGGGTGCCATCGAGACGACCGGTCTCGAAGAGCCACCGGACCAGGCCGAGTTCGTGAGACGGGAGGCCGCGGCACGGCACATCCCGGTGACACGGGCCGTGTCGGGAGAGCGGCGGCGCACGGGCGGTCTTGACTGGCAGGTGTTGTGGCCGCCGCCGAGCTCGGCACCCACGCCCGACGGCCCGAACGATGCCAGTGTCACCCTGCTCGTACGGTCGGCGGGACTGAGGATGCTGCTGCTCGGCGATCTCGAACCCCCGGCTCAGCAAGAGCTGTTGAGATCACCCGCGGCCGCTGAGCTGGGAGCCGTGGACGTACTCAAGGTTGCCCATCATGGCTCGGCCTACCAGGACCCGGACCTCATACGCAGGGTGGCTCCGCGGCTCGCGCTCATCTCGTGCGGCGAGGACAACCCGTACGGGCATCCAGCGCCCAGCACGGTCGCGGCGCTGCGGGCCGGCGGTGCGGTGGTGCTGCGGACCGACGAGGACGGGGCGCTGGCGGTCGTAGGTGCGGGCGGAGGGCTGAGCGTGGCGAGACACTGAATCCATGAATTCCGCACAGGCCGACGCCTACCTCCGCAGGATCGGGGCTCAGTACCCCGCGTGGCCCACCTCCGATGCGCTGCGTGAGCTGCATCGCCGCCATCTGGAGACGGTGCCGTTCGAGAACCTGTCGATTCACCTCGGTGAGGAGATCGTGCTGGAGGAGAAGTGGCTGCTGGACAAGCTGGTGGGGGCACGCAGAGGTGGTTTCTGCTACGAACTGAACGGAGCGTTCGGGGCGTTGCTGGGGGCGCTGGGCTTCGACGTGACGCTGCTGGCCGGGAGGGTGTACGACGACGAGGGGCGGCTCGGGATCCCGTACGACCATCTCGCGCTGCGTGTGCGGACGGTGGATGGGGGTGACTGGCTGACCGACGTCGGGTTCGGGGCGCTCAGCCTCTACCCGCTGGCATTTGGGGAGCGAGGGGAGCAGGAGGAGCCCGGGGGCACGTTCCGGGTCGTTGAGGCGGGGCCGGACGCCGCGGGGGTGCGCGGTGCCGGAGGGTCGCGTGAAAGGGAGGATCTCGATGTCATCCGGAACGGAAAGGTGCAGTACCGCTTGGAGGTACGGCCGCGGGTGCTCAAGGACTTCGTGAGCGGGGTCTGGTGGCACAGCACCTCGCCGACGTCGCATTTCGCGCGGTCACTGGTCTGTTCGCGGGTCACCGAGGACGGCGGCAGGAACACGCTCAGCGGTCGCAGCTTCACGGCGACGGCGGCCGACGGGGCGAAGGAGGTGTCGGAACTGGCCACGGACGAGGAGGTGTTGGCGACCTATCGCGACCAATTCGGGATCGAGTTGGGGCAGGTGCCGGAGGTACGGAAGGTGAGCGAGGTGGGGGAGGCGAGCGAGGCGGGGGAGACGGGCTGAGCGCACCCGGGCGCTGGGTGAGGACGCTTCGCCAGGTCGGTCCCCATAGGGGCACTCGTGTGCGGTGTCGGCGCAGGGTGGGGCGCGGGCGGTGGCGTGCCGTGACGGCTTCGTCGTGGGCGGTGGCCGACCCCGGCGTCGGTTGCTTCGGGCGTCGATCGGGTCCGACGTAGCGGAAAATGTCTGCGTGAGTGATGTGAGACATGTGCTGGTACTGCCCGACCGTGACGCCGCCGAAGAGGCCGCGCAGGCACTCGGTGACAGGTTCAGGCTGGATGAGGAACCGCAGCTCGTGCGGGACGCGCTGGCCGGTGAGGATGACGCCGAGGACGCGCAGTGGCTGGTGGTGTTGCGGGACACCGAGGAGCGGCTCGACCCGAAGGAACTGGACGAGTTCGCGGCGGAGTGGGACGGGTGGCGCGAGGAGCCGTAGCGCTCCGCTGGGGCGCGGGGTGCTGAGTCGCCCGGGGTGCCGGGGTGCCGGGGTGCCGTGGTGCCGTGGTCCCGGGGTGCCGTGGTCCCGGGTCGCCGGGTCGCCGGGTCGCCGGAGCGCCGGAGCGCCGGGGTGCCGGGGTGCTGCGGGTGCTGCGGGTGTTCGTGAGCCGCAGGTTGCTCAAGGATGGGCTGATGGGCTGATGGGCACGTGGGCTGGTGGCCCGTGCCCATGGGGCCGCAGGCCATAGGGCCGTCAAGACTGCGCCAGCCGCCAGCCGCCAGCCGCCAGCCGCCGAGCCGTGGGGCCCCCAGCTTCCCGCCGTCCGGTGGTTGCTCGCCCGGCAGCCACCCGGTCGTGGGGCCCACGGCTACCCCTGTCCGGCGGCCGTTGGCCTGGCGCACGGTCGGCCGTGGCACCCCCGGTTCCCCGCCGTCCGGTGGTCGCTCGCCCGCCGGACGGCGGGGAACCGGGGGTGCCACCCGGCTCCCCGCCACCCGGCTCCCCGCCACCCGGCTCCCCGCCACCCGGCTCCCCGCCACCCGGCTCCCCGCCACCCGGCTCCCCGCCACCCGGCGGTCGCTCGCCCAGGGGCTGCCCAGCCGCCCAGCTGGCCGTGGGCCCCCCGGCTCCCCGGCCGGTCGGCGGTCGCTCGCCCAGGGGACGTCCTGCCATGGGGTGGGGTCACCTGGCAGGGCGACCTCCCCGGCGGTTATTCGCGCCGCGTTGTCAGTGGCGCGTGGGATGCTTGTCGGGATGGCCAGGAAGACTGCTAATGACGACCCTCTCGCCCCCGTCACGCTTGCGGTGGGCCAGGAGGATCTCCTGCTCGACCGTGCCGTGCAGGAGGTGGTGGCCGCTGCCAAGGCCGCCGACGCCGACACGGATGTACGGGATCTCAGCCCGGACCAGTTGCAGCCAGGCACGCTTGCCGAGCTGACGAGTCCGTCGCTCTTCTCCGAGCGGAAGGTCGTGGTCGTACGCAATGCGCAGGATCTGTCGGCCGACACCGTCAAGGACGTGAAGGCGTATCTGGGGGCGCCCGCCGAGGAGATCACCCTGGTGCTGTTGCACGCGGGTGGGGCCAAGGGCAAGGGGCTGCTCGATGCCGCGCGCAAGGTGGGGGCGCGGGAGGTGGCGTGCCCCAAGATGACGAAGCCGGCGGATCGGCTGGCGTTCGTGCGGAGCGAGTTCCGGGCGTTGGGGAGGTCCGCCACGCCTGAGGCCTGTCAGGCGCTCGTGGACTCCATCGGGAGTGATCTGCGGGAGTTGGCTTCCGCGGTGTCGCAGTTGACCGCGGACGTTGAGGGGACGATCGACGAGGCCGTTGTCGGGCGGTACTACACCGGGCGAGCCGAGGCGTCGAGTTTCACCGTGGCCGATCGGGCCGTGGAGGGGCGGGCCGCGGAGGCGTTGGAGGCGTTGCGGTGGTCGCTGTCGACCGGGGTTGCGCCGGTGCTGATCACCAGCGCGTTGGCGCAAGGGGTGCGGGCGATCGGGAAGTTGTCGTCCGCGCGAGGTGGGCGGCCGGCTGATCTTGCTCGTGAGCTCGGTATGCCGCCGTGGAAGATCGACCGGGTTCGGCAGCAGATGCGGGGGTGGACTCCGGATGGGGTTTCTGTTGCCCTGCGGGCGATTGCTGAGGCTGACGCCGGGGTCAAGGGTGGTGGGGATGACCCTGAGTACGCCCTGGAGAAGGCTGTTGTTGTGATTGCTCGGGCTGCGAGGTCCCGGCAGGGGTAGTAGCTCCGGAGCTGGTGTCGGACCTGGGGTTTTTCGCCCCCTCCGCCCCTACCCGACCCGTATCTGGGGGCTCCGCCCCCAGACCCCCGTTCGCCCGAAGGGCTCGTCCTCAAGCGCCGGACGGGCTGAAAAATGAACCCCGGCGCGGAAAGACCAAAAACCCCGCCTCCCCTCCCGGGGAAGGGAGGGAAAGCGAGGCTTTGGTTCACGTTGTTGGAACCACGCCCGCGTGGCGAACGCAGGTCGTGCGTGGGTCCGGGGTGCCGGGCAGGAGCGGAAGAGAGGGCCCGCTGGGTCCTTTCCGGCGGTTAAGTCGGGTTGGATCAGCCCTTGAGGGCAGCGACCTTGGAAGCAAGCGCCGACTTCTTGTTGGCGGCCTGGTTCTTGTGGATGACGCCCTTCGAGACGGCCTTGTCGAGCGCGCGCGACGCATCGCGCGTGTACTCGGTGGCCTTCTCGACGTCACCGGCGGCAGCGGCCTCGCGGGCCTTGCGGATCGCGGTCTTCAGGGAAGACTTGGTGGCCTTGTTGCGCAGCCGAGCCTTCTCGTTGGTCTTGATCCGCTTGATCTGGGACTTGATGTTCGCCACGAATGAGCCTCTACAGGTTCAGGCACGCGAGACAGCACATCTCACACGCCGTTTGATTTCCTTGGGTGTGCCTCGTGCAGAGAGGGCATGAGACACAGCTACCCAGGCTACCAGTGCTCGTGCGACCGGCCCAAACCGGTCGCAGCTCCCCGCCCGTGGGACCATGGAGCCTACGTATCGATCCGACCCGAGGCGACAGGCGCCTCAAGAGACAGGACCCTGCGTGCCCGCGACCCCTAACAATGTGCCCGAGCCGAGCCGTACCGCCCCGGCGCTGCTCCGCAATTTCTGCATCATCGCGCACATCGACCACGGCAAGTCCACGCTCGCCGACCGCATGCTCCAGCTGACCGGGGTGGTGGACCAGCGGCAGATGCGCGCCCAGTACCTCGACCGTATGGACATCGAGCGCGAGCGTGGCATCACGATCAAGTCCCAGGCGGTCCGGCTGCCCTGGGCATCGTCCGAGGACCCGGGCAAGACCCACATCCTCAATATGATCGACACCCCCGGGCACGTGGACTTCACGTACGAGGTGTCACGGTCGCTTGCCGCGTGCGAGGGGACCGTGCTCCTCGTCGACGCGGCCCAGGGCATCGAGGCGCAGACTCTCGCCAACCTCTACCTGGCGATGGAGAACGACCTCAAGATCATCCCCGTACTCAACAAGATCGACCTGCCGGCCGCGCAGCCGGAGAAGTTCGGCGAGGAGCTCGCCAACCTCATCGGCTGCGACCCCGAGGACGTGCTGAGGGTCTCCGCGAAGACCGGGCTGGGCGTCGAGGCGCTGCTGGACAAGGTGGTCGCCGAGATCCCCGCCCCGATCGGTGTCGTGGACGCCCCCGCTCGCGCGATGATCTTCGACTCCGTCTATGACTCCTACCGCGGTGTCGTGACGTATGTGCGTGTCATCGACGGGCAGCTCAACAAGCGTGAGCGGATCCGGATGATGTCCACCGGAGCGACTCACGAGCTGTTGGAGATCGGCGTCTCGTCCCCCGAGATGACCGCGGCCGACGGGCTGGGCGTCGGTGAGGTGGGCTACATCATCACCGGAGTGAAGGACGTCCGGCAGTCCAAGGTCGGTGACACCATCACCACCCTGCACAAGGGGGCGACCGAGGCGCTCGGCGGGTACAAGGACCCCAAGCCCATGGTCTTCTCCGGGCTGTATCCGCTCGACGGGTCCGACTACCCCGAGCTGCGCGAGGCCCTCGACAAGCTGCAGCTGAACGACGCCGCGCTCGTCTACGAGCCGGAGACCTCCGCCGCCCTCGGCTTCGGGTTCCGTGTCGGGTTCCTCGGGCTGCTGCACCTCGACGTGGTCCGGGAGCGGCTCGAGCGCGAGTTCGGGCTCGATCTCATCGCGACGGCGCCGAACGTGGTGTACCGCGTCGACATGGAGGACGGCAGCGAGCACGTCGTCACCAATCCGAGCGAGTTCCCCGAGGGGAAGATCGACAAGGTCTTCGAGCCGGTCGTGCGGGCGACGATCCTCGCGCCCTCCGAGTTCATCGGCTCGATCATGGAGCTGTGCCAGACCCGGCGCGGCACCCTGCTCGGCATGGACTACCTCTCCGAGGACCGGGTCGAGATCCGTTACACGCTGCCGCTCGCGGAGATCGTCTTCGACTTCTTCGACCAGTTGAAGTCCAAGACCCGCGGATACGCCTCGCTCGACTACGAGCCCACCGGTGAGCAGGCCTCCAGCCTGGTCAAGGTCGACATCCTGCTGCACGGCGACAAGGTCGACGCCTTCTCGGCGGTCACCCACAAGGACGCGGCGTACGCGTACGGGGTGCGGCTCGTCGCCAAGCTGCGCGAGCTGATCCCGCGGCAGGCCTTCGAGGTGCCGATCCAGGCGGCCATCGGGTCGCGGGTCATCTCCCGCGAGACCATCCGCGCCATCCGCAAGGACGTCCTCGCCAAGTGCTACGGCGGTGACATCTCCCGTAAGCGGAAGCTGCTGGAGAAGCAGAAGGAAGGCAAGAAGCGGATGAAGATGGTGGGCTCTGTGGAGGTTCCGCAAGAGGCCTTCATCGCCGTGCTCTCCAGTGACGAGGACAGCGGCTCGGGCAAGGGGAAGAAGTAGCCGCGCGGTACGCCGTTGTTTCGGTTGCTTTCAAGGGCCCGTTGCACTCCGGTGCGGCGGGCCCCTGCGCATGCGCCCGGTCGCGCTCTGTAGGAAGTGACAGGCCGCCGACTCTTACGCAGTGGCCGGACGGGCTTTACTCTGATCACTGCTCGATAGTTACTCGCGAGTTAAACAACAGCCGCACCATTGAGCCAGCCGCGCTGTCGCGGGCTCCGGAGGATGTCGTGAGCGACACACAGACCCTGATCGAGAACCGTCCGCCGTCCGTGGCGGCGCTCTTCCTGGAGCGTGTGGCGGCCACGCCGGACGCCGAGGCCTATCGCTACCCGGTGCCCGCCGCCTCGGGCGAGGGCCCGGACGAGTGGAAGTCGCTGAACTGGGCCCAAGCCGCCGAGCGGGTCTTCGCCGTGGCGGCCGGTCTGATCGAACTGGGCGTGCAGCCCGAGCAGCGCGTCGCGCTCGCCTCCTCCACCCGGGTCGAGTGGATCCTCGCCGACCTCGGCATCCTGTGCGCGGGGGCCGCCACGACGACGGTGTACCCGCAGACGAACGCCGAGGAGTCGGCGTTCATCCTCTCGGACTCCGGGAGCAAGATCCTGATCGCGGAGGACGCGGCGCAGCTCGCCAAGGTGGTGGAGAAGCGCGCCGACCTTCCCGACCTGACGCATGTCGTGGTGATCGACCCCGCGGGCGTCGAGAGCAGCGACTGGGTTCTCACCCTCGCCGAGCTGGAGACCCGCGGCGCCGCCTACCTGGAGAAGAACCCCGACCTGATCGAGGAGAAGGTCGGCGCGATCACCTCCGACCAGCTCGCGACGCTCATCTACACCTCCGGCACCACCGGCCGCCCCAAGGGTGTCCGCCTGCCGCAGGACAACTGGTCGTACATGGCGAAGGCCATCGCCGCGACCGGACTGCTGGGCCCCGATGACGTGCAGTACCTGTGGCTGCCGCTCGCACACGTCTTCGGCAAGGTGCTCACGTCCGGTCATATCGAGATCGGGCACGTCACCGCCGTCGACGGCCGCGTGGACAAGATCATCGAGAATCTTCCGGTGGTGCAGCCGACATACATGGCGGCCGTGCCCCGCATCTTCGAGAAGGTCTACAACGGGGTCGCGGCCAAGGCGCGGGCCGGTGGCGGCGCCAAGTACAAGATCTTCCAGTGGGCGGCCCAGGTCTCGCGCGAGTACGCGAAGGCCAGCCAGGACAACTTCCGCCGCACCGGAACCGCCTCCGTCCCCTTCGCGCTCGGCGCCAAGCACAAGGTCGCCGACGCGCTCGTCTACGCCAAGATCCGCGAGGCCTTCGGCGGCAAGCTGCGCGCCTGTGTGTCGGGCAGTGCGGCCCTCGCGCCCGAGATCGGCTACTTCTTCGCCGGCGCCGGGATCCACATCCTGGAGGGGTACGGCCTCACGGAGTCCTCCGCCGCCTCCTTCGTGAACCCCGGTGAGGCCTACCGCACCGGCACCGTCGGCAAGCCGCTGCCCGGCACCGAGGTGCGCATCGCGGACGACGGCGAGGTCCTGCTGCGCGGCCCCGGCATCATGGAGGGCTACCACGGGCTGCCCGAGAAGACCGCCGAGGTGCTTGAGCCCGACGGCTGGTTCCACACCGGTGACATCGGCGAGCTGTCCCCGGACGGCTACCTCAGCATCACCGACCGCAAGAAGGACCTCATCAAGACCTCGGGCGGCAAGTACATCTCGCCCGCGGAGGTCGAGGGCCAGTTCAAGGCCGTCTGCCCGTACGTCTCCAACATCCTCGTCCACGGCGCCGACCGGAACTTCTGCACCGCGCTGATCGCACTTGACGAGCCGTCAATTCTCGACTGGGCCAAGGAGAACGGGCTGGAGGGCAAGTCGTACGCCGATGTCGTCGCCGCGCCCGCCACGGTCAGCCTCATCGAGGGGTACGTCAAGGAGCTCAACGAGGGTCTCCAGCGCTGGCAGACCATCAAGAAGTTCCGGCTCCTGCCCCGCGACCTCGACGTCGAGCACGGCGAGGTCACGCCGAGCCTGAAGCTGAAGCGGCCGGTTGTCGAGCGCGAGTACAAGCACCTGATCGACGAGATGTACGCGGGGTCGCGCGAGGCATAAGTCACCCGAGGGGGCGGGGAGTTACAGGCCGCGCCCCCTCCGCATCTCCCGGAGCAGCTCGTCCATCCGCCGTACCTGGTGGCGCAGTTCGGACACATTCTGCGGGCTGTCGGCCGACATGTACGTCTCGATCTTCTTGAGGCGGCCCGCGAGTTCGGCGAACAGTTCCTGTTCGCGGGCGAGCATGCGTTCCAACTGCTGGTTCTTGCGGTGGAGTTCGAGGAAGACGGTGACCTTGGCGCGCAGTACCCAGGGGTCGAAAGGTTTCGTCAGATAGTCGGCGGCTCCGGTCGCGTACCCGCGGAAGGCGTAGCCCGCGTCCGCGTCGGTGCCGGTCAGGAAGATGATGGGGACGTCCTTGGTCTGGTCGAGCCGCTTGATGTTCGCGGCGGTCTCGAAGCCGTCCATGCCCGGCATCCGGATGTCGAGCAGGATGACGGCGAACCGCTGCCGCAGCAGGGCCTTCATCGCCTCCTCGCCCGAACGCGCGCGCACCAGAGGCTCGTTGAGGGATCCCAGGACGGCCTCAAGGGCGATCAGATTGTCCTCCATGTCGTCCACCAGGAGGATGCTGGCGCGCTCGTCGGTTTCCTCAGCGCTCATGGTGACTGTGCCTCACTCAGTCGTCGGCGGGATCGCGGGCTCCCCTGATGTGCTCGGTCCCGGTACAACGGGTCCAGCGGTCTCTGTGGCGGCGTCCGGCCGCCGGTCCTCGTTCGCGCGCTCCGGGTTCCCCAGGTTCTCCGGCGCAACCGGGATGCCCGTGGATCCGGTGCTCGCCCTGGTCCGCGGGTCGAGGAGTGCGCAGACGACGGTGAGCAGTTGGTCTACGTCCACCGGCTTGGGTACGTAGTCGTCGGCGCCCTGCGCGATGGACTTGTCGCGGTCTCCCGGCATCGCCTTCGCGGTGAGCGCGACGATGGGCAGGTCCGTCCAGCGGGGGGTGCGGCGGATGGCGGAGATCGTTTCGTAGCCGTCCATCTCCGGCATCATGATGTCCATCAGGACGAGTTCGACGTCGGGGTTGCGCTCCAGTGTCTCGATGCCCTCGCGGCCGTTCTCCGCGTACAGGACGGGCATGCCGACGCGGCCCAGTACATGGGTGAGTGCGAAGACGTTGCGGATGTCGTCGTCCACGATCAACACCCGCCGCCCCGGCAGAACTTGTCCCGCCCGGCCGGACTTCCACGCCTCCAGTTTGGTGGGCGTGGGCCAGGTGTCGTCCGTGTCGTAGGCGGCGTACGGCTCGGTGGACAGCTCGGGTACGGGCGGGTCGTGGTCCTCGTGGGTGGGTCCGGTCGCCTCGTGCCCGGGGCTGATGACGGGGACGTACAGCGTGAAGGTGGACCCCCTGCCGGGCGTGCTCTCGGCGACGATCCGGCCGCCGAGCAGTCCGGCGATCTCCCGGCTGATGGACAGGCCGAGGCCCGTGCCGCCGTACTTGCGGTTGGTGGTGCCGTCGGCCTGCTGGAACGCCTCGAAGATCACCGGGAGCTTCTCCGGGGCGATGCCGATGCCGGTGTCGGATACGGCGAAGGCGATCACGTCGTCGCTGTTCTCGCGGGTGTGGACGTGGTCCGGGTCCTTGAGGCGCTCGACGCGCAGTTCGACCCGGCCGGTCGCGGTGAACTTGATCGCGTTGGAGAGCAGATTGCGCAGGATCTGCTGGAGCCGCTGCTCGTCCGACCACATCTCCCGCGGTACGTCCTCGCGGACGGCCACCTCGAAGGCGAGCCCCCTATCGAGGGTGAGCGGGCGGAACGTGGCGTGGACGTAGTCGAGCAGTTTGATGAGGGGGAGTTTCTTGGGGCGTACGTCCATCCGGCCGGCCTCGATCTTCGAGAGGTCGAGGATGTCGTTGATGAGCTGGAGCAGGTCGGAGCCCGATCGGTGGATCGTGGTCGCGAACTGCACTTCCTGGTCGGAGAGATGGCCGTCCGGGTTGTCCGACAACAGGCGGGCGAGGATCAGCAGTGAGTTCAGCGGGGTGCGCAGTTCGTGCGACATGTTCGCCAGGAACTCCGACTTGTACCGGGAGCTGGTGGCCAACAGGGCTGCTTTCTCCTCCAGTTCGGCGTTCGAGCGCTGCAACTCGGCCTGTTGCGACTGGAGTTCGTCGGAGCGGTCCTGGAGCTGGACGGCGAGGCGCTGGGACTCGCCGAGCAGGGACTCCGTGCGGGAGTTGGCGATGATGGTGTTGATCGCGACGCCGATGGTGTTCACGAACTGGTCGAAGAAGGCCAGGTGGACGTCGGAGAAGCGGGAGAACGAGGCGAGTTCGATCACGCCGAGGAGCTTGTCCTCGAAGAGGATCGGGATGATGACGACGCTCGCGGGGGCGGCCTCGCCCAGACCGCTGTTGATCTTGATGTAGTCCGGCGGGGCCTCCTCGACCAGGATCCGCTTCTTCTCTCGCGCGGCCTGCCGGACCAGCCCGTGCACCGGCATGCCGCCCGTGTCGACGGTCGCGCCCTGCGCCGAGCCGTACCCGGCGATGAAGGCGAGCCCCTTGGCGGGGATGGCGGTCCGCAGGGTCTCCTCCTCCGGGTCGGCCAGGAAGAAGGCGCCGTACTGAGCGTTCACCAGTGGGGTCAGCTCGCGCAGGATCAGGTCGGCGACCTCCATCAGGTCGCGGTGGCCCTGCATCAGCGCGGCGAGGCGGGCGAGGTTCGACTCCAGCCAGTCCTTGGCGCGGGTGGTCTCACGGAGGTTGGCCACCATCAGGTTGATGTTTTTCTTGAGCTCGGTGACCTCGCCCTTGGTCTCCACCGTGATGGCGCGGGACATGTCGCCCTGGGCCACCGCGGAGGCCACTTCGGCGATGGCGCGGACCTGGGTGGTCAGGTTCAGTGCCAGCTCGTTCACGTTCGTCGTCAGGCGCTTCCAGGTGCCGTACACGCCCTCGACCCTTGCCTGGCCGCCGAGTTGGCCCTCGGAGCCGACCTCGCGGGCGACGCGGGTGACCTCGGAGGAGAAGGAGGAGAGGGTGTCGACCATCGTGTTGATCGTCGTCTTCAGCTCCAGGATCTCGCCGCGCGCGTCCACGTCGATCTTCTTGGAGAGGTCGCCCTGGGCGACGGCGGTGGCGACCTGCGCGATGTTCCGGACCTGTGAAGTGAGGTTGTCGGCCATGTAGTTGACGTTGTCGGTCAGATCGCGCCAGACGCCGGAGACGCCGAGGACCTGGGCGCGACCGCCGAGACGTCCGTCCGTGCCGACCTCGCGGGCCACCCGGGTCACCTCGTCGGCGAAGGCGCGCAGCTGCTCCACCATCGTGTTGACGGTGTCCTTCAGCTCCAGGATCTCGCCTCGGGCGTCGACCGTGATCTTCTTGGAGAGGTCGCCGTTCGCGACGGCCGTGGTGACCTGAGCGATGTTGCGGACCTGGGAGGTCAGGTTCAGGGCCATGAAGTTGACGTTGTCGGTGAGGTCTTTCCAGACCCCGGACACGCCGCGCACCTGAGCCTGGCCGCCGAGGTTTCCTTCGGTGCCGACCTCGCGGGCGACGCGCGTCACTTCGTCGGCGAAGGCGGAGAGCTGGTCGACCATGGTGTTGATGGTCGACTTGAGCTCCAGGATCTCGCCCTTCGCCTCGACGGTGATCTTTTTGCCGAGGTCGCCCTGGGCCACCGCCGTGGACACCAGGGCGATGTTGCGGACCTGCGAAGTCAGGTTGTCCGCCATGAAGTTGACGTTGTCGGTGAGGTCTTTCCAGACCCCGGAAACCCCGCGGACCTGCGCCCGGCCGCCGAGGTTGCCCTCGGTGCCGACCTCGCGGGCGACGCGCGTCACTTCGTCGGCGAAGGCGGAGAGCTGGTCGACCATCGTGTTGATCGTCGACTTCAGTTCGAGGATCTCGCCCTGCGCGTCGACGGTGATCTTCTGGCTCAGGTCGCCGTTGGCCACGGCCGTGGTGACCTGAGCGATGTTGCGGACCTGCGAGGTCAGGTTCGAGGCCATGAAGTTGACGTTGTCGGTGAGGTCTTTCCAGACCCCGGACGCGCCGCGCACCTGCGCCCGACCGCCCAACTGCCCTTCCGTGCCGACCTCGCGGGCGACGCGCGTCACTTCGTCGGCGAAGGCGGAGAGCTGGTCGACCATGGTGTTCACGGTGAGCTTCAGTTCGAGCAGCTCGCCGGTCGCCTCGACGGTCACCGTGCGGGTCAGGTCGCCGCGGGCCACCGCCGTCGTCACCAGGGCGATGTCCCGGACCTGGGCGGTCAGCCGGGACGCCATGGTGTTGACCGCCTCGGTCACGTCCCGCCAACTGCCGGACAGACCGGTCACCTTGGCGCGGCCACCGAGCCGTCCCTCCGTGCCGACCTCGCGCGCGACGCGGGTCACCTCGCCGGTGAACAGGGACAGCTGGTCCACCATCTTGTTGACGGCCCGCCCCAAGCGTCGCAAGTCTCCCCGGAGTTGACGGTTGCCGTCGTGCAGGTCGACCCGCTGGGTCAGATCGCCGCCGGCCACCGCGTCGAGGACGCGTGTCGCGTTCGCGGCGGGTGCGACCAGGGCGTCGAGCAACTGGTTCACATCGTTGACCCGCGTCGTCCAGTTGCCCTGGCCCGGGCTCGCCGAGAGGCGTTCGTCGAGGCGGCCGTGCCGCACCAGGTCCCGGCGGACGCGCTGCACCTCGGAGTTGAAGTGGGAGCTGCGGTCCATGATCTGGTTGAACACCGTGCCGAGATCGGCCACCACGCCGTCGCCGGTCTCCGGCAGCTTGCCGAAGTCACCATCGCGTGCGGCGGTCATCGCGGCGAGCAGCGGGCGCAGATCCGATGCCCGAATCCGACCGTCGATCTCACCGTCGATCCGACCGTCTTCGAGCACACGCATACCACTGTTCTCAGCCATGGCGGCCCACTTCGGTAACTCGGCGCTTATGGGCACAGTCAGTCTGTCACTGTGTCCGCATCGGCTGAGGCCAATTGTCCGAACTGCTCAGGGAGCCGCACCGTGGGGGCCATTCCGACGCAACGGGAGTCCAAGGCGCGTGCGCCCGATGCGCCCGCGCACCACCGCGCCGGTCACGAAACGGTTGTCCGCACCTCACTGCCCGGCACCCCGCTCGCGCCCGGAGCTGCCCGCGACTTCGTGCGCGCCGCACTCGCCGAGTGGGTCGAACTCGCCCCGAACGGCGCCGAGATGATCGACGACCGGCTCGTCGACGACGCCGTCGTGGTCGTCAGCGAACTCGTCACCAACGCCGTTGTGCACGCGGGCACCGACGTTGAGCTGGCATGCGGCATCGAGAGCACGGACGAGGGCTCGCCGGGCCCGCTGGTCATCGAGGTGTCCGACCACCACGCCTCGCGCCCGATACGCGACGACAACGTCGAACGGCCTTACGGCATACCGGAGTACGGGCGTGGCCTGCGGCTCGTCTCGGCGCTCTCCGACGCCTGGGGGATCACGTACCGCACCGGAGTCAAGACCGTCTGGGCGCGGCTGCCCGTGGGTGGAAGCGGCCTGGGCGTGGGCGGCGAGGTGATCTCGGGCGTCGACAGGATCGTGGAAGCCGGCGAGAGGGCAGAGGTGTACGCCGGTGAACAGGCCCTGGAACGCGGGGTCCGGGTGGCCGAGATACTCGCCCCCGAGCTGAGGCGCAGCACCCGGCAGGACCACGACTGGCTCGACCGCGGCGCCCTCTCCTTCCTCGCCGAGGCCTCCGAACTCCTCGCCGGGCAGCTCGACGAGGACCTCGTCGCCGCGCTCGCCGGACAGCTGATCGTGCCGCGCCTCGCCGACTGGTGCGCGGTGTGGCTGGAGGACGAGGCCACCGACCGGGCCGGCGGTCTCGGCCTCGCCCTGGGGCCCCGTCTGGCCCGCGTCTGGCACGGCAGCGAGAACCGCATCGAGGACCTGCGCCGCGCCCTGGAGAAGGACCCGCCCCGGTTGCCTGATTCGGTGCGCTCCCGGGCCGTGCCTGTGCCATGGCCTGGGGAGGCGCTGGCTTCAGGTGGGGGGCATGAGGCGAGTGAGGCGGGTGGGAGTGAGGTCGGCCTCGGGAGTGTGGTGGGTGGGCCCGGCGTGAGTGGAGCGGCACTCGCGTATCGGCTGGTCGCGGGTGGGCGGCCGCTGGGGACGCTCGTCATCGGGCGGGCCGGGCCGGCCGGTTTCCCCGACGAGATCACGGGACTCGTCGAGGACCTCAGCCGGCGGATCGCCCTCGCCATCGGCGCGGCCCGCCAGTACGCGCGTCAGGCCACCATCAGCAGAGTCCTCCAGCGCGGCCTGCTGCCCGGCGCCGTCGCCGAGATCCCCGGGGTGCGCAGCGCCCTCGTCTACGAGCCGCTCGACAAGGGCGGGCCCAGCGGAGACTTCTACGACCTGTTCCCGGCCGGTGACGGGCGCTGGTGCTTCGTCGTGGGCGACGTGCAGGGCAAGGGGCCCGAGGCCGCCGTCGTGATCGGACTGGCCCGGCCCTGGCTGCGGCTGCTGGCCCGCGAGGGGTACGAGGTCGCCGACGTCCTCGACCGCCTCAACAGGCTCCTGCTCGACGACGCGACGGAGGCGGCGGACGCGGCGGCCCGCTCGCTCGTGGCGGCGGGCGGGCCCGGGCTCGGCACCGACCCAGGACCGCAGACGCGCTTCCTGTCCATGCTGTACGGCGAATTGGTGCCCTTCGACGGCGGAGTGCACTGCACCGTCGCCTCCGCCGGGCATCCGCTGCCGCTGCTCCTCGGCCCCGACGGCGACGTACGCGAGGTGGCCTGTCCGCAGACCCTCCTCGGCGTCTTCGAGGACGCGACCTACGTCTCCGAGACCTTCGAGCTGTACGCCGGCGACACCCTGCTGTGCGTCACGGACGGCGTGACCGAGCGCCGCAGCGGGCCCCGCCAGTTCGACGACGACGACGGCCTCGCCGCGGCCCTGACCAGCTGCACCGGCCTGAGCGCCGAACTCGTCGCGGAACGGATCCGCAGGCTGGTCCACGAGTTCGGCGCCAAGGCGCCGGAGGACGACATGGCGCTGCTGGTCCTCCAGGCGGAATAGGCGGAATAGGCGGAACAGCGGGCCGTAAGGAGTTCCCGCGGGCGTACGGGACAATGGAAGGTATGCCTTCCGCACTCCCCGACGGTGAGCCCGTCCCCGACGACGGGGCGCTGCCCGCGCACGCCCTGGCCGGGGCCGCCGACCGCCCCCTCGGGTTCTATCTCCACGTGCCGTACTGCGCGACGCGCTGCGGCTACTGCGACTTCAACACCTACACGGCGACCGAGCTGCGGGGCACCGGAGGCGTGCTGGCCTCCCGTGACAGCTACGCGGAGACGCTGATCGACGAGGTCCGCCTCGCCCGCAAGGTGCTCGGCGACGACCCGCGTCCCGTCCGTACGGTGTTCGTCGGCGGCGGTACGCCGACTCTCCTGCCCGCCGACGATCTCGTACGGATGCTCGCCTCGATCCGTGACGAGTTCGGGCTCGCGGACGACGCGGAGATCACGACCGAGGCGAACCCGGAGTCCGTGGACCCGGCGTACCTGGCGACCCTGCGGGCCGGCGGCTTCAACCGGATCTCCTTCGGTATGCAGAGCGCCCGGCAGCACGTGCTGAAGGTGCTCGACCGCACGCACACCCCCGGGCGGCCCGAGGCCTGTGTCGCCGAGGCCCGCGCGGCGGGCTTCGACCATGTGAACCTCGACCTGATCTACGGCACGCCGGGGGAGTCCGATGACGACTGGCGCGCCTCGCTGGAAGCGGCCCTCGGGGCCGGGCCCGATCACATCTCCGCGTACGCGCTCATCGTCGAGGAGGGCACGCAGCTCGCGCGGCGGATCCGGCGTGGGGAGGTGCCCATGACGGACGACGATGTCCACGCGGACCGGTATCTGATCGCCGACGAGGTGCTCGCGGGGGCGGGCTTCGACTGGTACGAGGTGTCCAACTGGGCCACCTCCGAGGCCGGGCGCTGTCTCCACAACGAGCTGTACTGGCGTGGCGCCGACTGGTGGGGTGCCGGGCCTGGTGCCCACAGTCACGTGGGCGGGGTGCGGTGGTGGAACGTGAAGCATCCGGGGGCGTATGCCGGGGCTCTGGCGGCGGGGAGGTCGCCCGGGGCGGGGCGTGAGCTGCTCTCCGGGGAGGATCGGCGGGTGGAGCGGATTCTTCTTGAGCTGCGGTTGCGGGAGGGGTGTCCGTTGTCGCTGCTCCGGCCGGAGGGGCTGTCCGCCTCGCGGCGGGCGTTGTCCGAGGGGCTGCTGGAGAACGGGCCGTATGACGACGGGCGGGCCGTTCTTACGCTGCGGGGGCGGTTGCTGGCGGATGCGGTGGTGCGGGATCTGGTGGACTGAGGTGGGGGGGTTCGCCCCCTCCGCCCCTGCCCGTCCCGTATCTGGGGGCTCCGCCCCCAGGCCCCCGTATCGCGCTGAACGCGCTCGTCCTCAAACGCCGGACGGGCTGAAAGACCTCCTGCACCGGACGGGCTACGAAGCCTCTTGTGCCGTCACGAAGTCGATCAACTCCTCCACCCTGCCCAGGAGTTCCGGCTCCAGGTCCTTGTAGGAGCGTACGTGGGACAGGATGTGCTGCCAGGCCGCGCCCGTGTTCTCGGGCCAGCCCAGGGCGCGGCAGACGCCTGTTTTCCAGTCCTGGCCGTGGGGGACGCGGGGCCAGGACTTGATGCCCACGGAGGACGGCTTCACGGCCTCCCAGATGTCGATGTACGGGTGGCCGACGACCAGGGCGTGGTCGCTGGTGACCGAGTCGGCGATGCGGGATTCCTTGGTGCCGGGGACCAGGTGGTCGACGAGGACGCCGAGGCGGGCGTCCGGGCCCGGGGCGAAGTCGGCGACGATCGCGGGAAGGTCGTCGATGCCCTCCAGGTACTCGACGACCACGCCCTCGATGCGCAGGTCGTCGCCCCAGACGCGTTCGACGAGCTCGGCGTCGTGCCGGCCCTCCACGTAGATCCGCCCGGCCCGCGCCACCCGTGCCCGCGCACCGGGCACCGCGACCGATCCGGAGGCGGTGCGGGAGGGACGTACGGGCGCCCCTGCCGCAGGGCGGACCAGCGTCACCACCTTGCCCTCCAGGAGGAAGCCGCGCGGCTCCAGCGGGAACACCCGGTGCTTGCCGAAGCGGTCCTCCAGCGTCACGGTGCCCGCCTCGCAGCGGATCACCGCGCCGCAGAAGCCGGTGCCGGGCTCCTCGACCACCAGACCGGGGTCCGCCGGGACCTCGGGCACGGGCTTGGGCTTCTTCCACGGCGGGGTCAGGTCCGGAGAGTACTGGCGCATTCGGATGACGATAGGAGAAGCGGGGCCGTCATGGCGTACGGCCTCCTACGACACGCCGAAGCGGGCCGCCAGCGTGTCCCGTTGGGCCCGGACGAACCCCGCGTCGACCACCGCTCCGTGACCGGGCACGTACACCGCGTCCTCCCCGCCCAGGGCGAGCAGCCGGTCCAGCGCCGCCGGCCAACGGGAGGGGACGGCGTCGGGGCCCGCCTGGGGTTCGCCCGACTCCTCCACCAGGTCGCCGCAGAGGACGACCGCGGGCCCCGACGGCGATCCTGGGACCAGGACCACCAGGTCGTGGGCGGTGTGGCCGGGGCCGATGTTCGCGAGCAGGGCCTGTGTGCCGCCGCCCAGGTCGAGGGTTCGCTCGCCGAGCACGTGGTGACGGGGGCGGACCAGCAGATCGGCGGCCTCGGCTGCCTCCCGCGGGTCCAGGCCGTTGCGTACGGCGTCCGCGCGCAGTTCCTCATGGCCGTGCGCGAGGACCGTGTCCAGGCCGACCGCCCCGAACACCTCCACGTCCGCGAAGGCGGCCGCGCCGAAAACATGGTCGAAGTGTGCGTGGGTGAGCGCGAGATGCGTCACCCGGGACTTGTCGCCGAGCAACCCCCGCGCCTCGGAACGCAACTGCGCGCCCTCCCGCAGGCTCGACCCCGCGTCGATCAGCAGGGCGGCCCCCTCGCCGACCACAAGACCGACCGTGCAGTCCCAGCCAGGAAGCCGCCGCCGTCCTACCCGCGGCCCCACCCTCTCCCACCCCGCCTCTTCCCAAGTCACGCTCATGGGCAGACGCTAACGGCGAGGACGCTGTCGGCACGACCGCGCGGGGCCCGCCCTTGCCGGGGGCGTACCTCCCCGCCGTACACTGGCCGGGGAAACGCTGGCACTCGCACGAGCTGAGTGCCAGGGGGAGAGTCCGGGAAGCGTCCGGGAAGACCACGGCGACGACATCTGGAGGTGCGCGCGATGCTCAGTGAACGCAGGCTCGCAGTGCTGCGCGCCATCGTCCAGGACTACGTGGGGACGGAGGAGCCGGTCGGTTCCAAGGCCCTCACCGAGCGGCACCAGCTCGGGGTCTCCCCGGCCACGGTCCGCAACGACATGGCCGCCCTGGAGGACGAGGGGTACATCGCCCAGCCGCACACCAGCGCCGGGCGCATCCCCACCGACAAGGGCTACCGGCTCTTCGTCGACAAGCTCGCGGGCGTCAAGCCGATGACCGCGCCCGAGCGGCGGGCCATCCAGAACTTCCTCGACGGCGCCGTCGATCTCGACGATGTGGTGGGACGTACGGTGCGGCTGCTCGCGCAGCTCACGCGGCAGGTCGCCGTCGTGCAGTACCCGTCCCTCACGCGTTCGACCGTGCGGCACGTGGAGCTGCTGTCGCTGGCTCCGGCCCGCGTCATGCTCGTCCTGATCACGGACACCGGCCGGGTCGAGCAGCGCTTGATCGACTGCCCGGCGCCGTTCGGGGAGACGTCTCTGGCGGATCTGCGCGCGCGGCTCAACAGCCGGGTCGCGGGGCGTCGGTTTTCGGACGTTCCGCAACTGGTGCAGGACCTGCCCGACGCCTTCGAGGCGGAGGACCGCGGTACGGTCGCGACAGTGCTCTCCACCCTGCTGGAGGCACTCGTCGAGCAGACCGAGGAGCGGCTGATGATCGGCGGCACCGCCAATCTCACCCGCTTCGGACATGACTTCCCTCTCACCATCCGGCCCGTACTCGAAGCGCTGGAGGAGCAGGTCGTGCTTCTCAAGTTGCTTGGTGAGGCCGGGGATTCGGGCATGACCGTACGGATCGGTCATGAGAACGCGTATGAGGGACTCAACTCCACGTCCGTCGTCTCAGTCGGCTACGGTTCGGGCGACGAGGCAGTAGCGAAACTCGGCGTGGTCGGACCGACCCGCATGGATTACCCCGGCACGATGGGAGCGGTACGAGCGGTGGCACGGTACGTCGGACAGATCCTGGCGGAGTCCTAAGTGGCCACGGACTACTACGCCGTACTCGGCGTGCGCCGCGACGCGTCCCAGGACGAGATCAAGAAGGCGTTCAGGAGGCTCGCGCGCGAGCTGCACCCGGACGTCAATCCCGATCCGAAGACGCAGGAGCGCTTCAAGGAGATCAACGCCGCCTACGAGGTGTTGTCGGACCCGCAGAAGAAGCAGGTCTACGACCTCGGCGGCGACCCGCTGTCCCAGGCGGGCGGCGCGGGCGGCCCCGGTGGCTTCGGCGCCGGTGGCTTCGGGAACTTCTCGGACATCATGGACGCCTTCTTCGGTACGGCGTCGCAGCGTGGCCCCCGGTCACGTACGCGGCGTGGCCAGGACGCCATGATCCGGCTCGAGATCGAGCTGGACGAGGCGGCCTTCGGCACCACGAAGGACATCCAGGTCGACACGGCCGTCGTCTGCGCCACCTGCAACGGTGAGGGCGCGGCGCCGGGGACCTCGGCGCAGACCTGTGACATGTGCCGCGGTCGCGGTGAGGTGTCGCAGGTCACGCGGTCCTTCCTCGGCCAGGTCATGACCTCGCGGCCCTGCCCGCAGTGCCAGGGCTTCGGGACCGTCGTCCCGACCCCGTGCCCGGAGTGCGCGGGCGACGGGCGTGTGCGGTCGCGTCGGACGCTGACCGTCAAGATCCCGGCCGGTGTCGACAACGGCACCCGGATCCAGCTCGCGGGCGAGGGCGAGGTCGGCCCTGGCGGCGGCCCCGCCGGCGACCTGTACGTCGAGATCCACGAACTCCCGCACACCACCTTCCAGCGGCGCGGCGACGACCTGCACTGCACGGTCACCATCCCGATGACCGCGGCCTCCCTCGGCACCAAGGTGCCGCTGGAGACGCTCGACGGCATGGAGGAGATCGACATCCGTCCGGGCACGCAGTCCGGGCAGTCGGTCCCGCTGCACGGGCGCGGTATCACGCATCTGCGGGGCGGCGGGCGCGGTGACCTCATCGTGCACGTCGAGGTGATGACGCCTTCGAAGCTCGACGCCGAGCAGGAGCGCCTGCTGCGCGAGCTGGCCGTGCTGCGCGGCGAGGAGCGGCCCATTGGGCAGTTCCAGCCGGGGCAGCAGGGGCTCTTCTCGCGGCTCAAGGACGCGTTCAACGGTCGCTGAGGACCCAGCATCGGGCCTCTGAACTGGGCCTTCTCGCCCTGGGCCGGACCGGCCGGGGCGGGAGGGTGCGGGTGTCCTATGCCACGTGGAAGGCTCGATTCGGACTTGTTCGGAGGACGTGACAACATGCCGTCATGTCCTCCGCACTGACCGATCTCTTCCCTCACCCGATCGTGCAGGCCCCCATGGCGGGCGGAGTATCCGTCCCGCATCTCGCGGCCGCCGTGTCCGAGGCCGGTGGGCTCGGGTTCCTTGCCGCCGGGTACAAAACCGCCGACGGCATGTACCAGGAGATCAAGCAGCTGCGCGGGATCACGAGCCGTCCCTTCGGCGTGAACCTCTTCATGCCGCAGCCCGAGTACGCGGACAAGGCAGCCGTCGAGGTGTACGCCCACCAGCTCGCCGGTGAGGCCGCCTGGTACGAGACCGAGCTCGGCGAACCGGACAGCGGCCGCGACGACGGCTACGACGCCAAGCTCGCGGTCCTCCACGACAACCCGGTGCCGGTGGTCTCCTTCCACTTCGGCATCCCCACCCGCGACGTCCTGGACTCCCTCGCCCAGGCCGGCACCCTCACCCTGGTCACCGCGACCACGGCCGAGGAAGCGCTCAACGTGCAGCGGGCCGGCGCCACCGCGGTCGTCGTGCAGGGTGTCGAGGCGGGCGGCCACCAGGGCACCCACCGCGACAACCCGGAGACGGACGGCACCGGCATCGGACTGCTCTCGCTGATCGCGCAGGTCCGCGAGACCGTGCAGATCCCGATCATCGCGGCCGGCGGCATCATGCGCGGCAGCCAGATCGCCGCGGTGCTCGCGGCGGGCGCGAGCGCGGCCCAGCTCGGCACGGCGTTCCTCGCCACCCCCGAGTCCGGCGCGCACGCCGTGCACAAGCAGGCACTGATCAACCCCCTTTTCGTACGTACGGAGTTGACACGAGCATTCTCCGGGCGCCCGGCGCGCGGACTCGTCAACCGCTTCCTGCGCGAGCACGGCCCGTACGCGCCCGCCGCGTACCCCGAGGTCCACCACCTCACCTCGCCGCTGCGCAAGGCGGCGGCCAAGGCGGGCGACGCGCAGGGCATGGCGTTGTGGGCCGGCCAGGGGCACCGCATGGCCCGTGAACTGCCCGCGGCGCAGCTGGTGGAGGTGCTGACCGCCGAACTCGCCGCAGCGACGACAGCGTTGTCGGGGTCTTCGGAATGCGGCGCGGTCTGATGACGGCGCCGGTGTTCGTGGTCGAGCATTTCCGCGCGGGTGACGGTGGACGCTACGTGCTCGACGGGCCCGAGGGGCGGCACGCGGTCTCCGTGAAGCGCCTGCGGGCCGGTGAGGACGTCATCCTCACCGACGGGGCCGGGAGTTGGGCGGAATGCGTGGTGACCGGCACCGAGGGCAAGGACCGGCTCATCGTCCACATGGACTCTGTCGCCGAGGAGTCGGAGCAAGAGCCGCGTATCACCGTCGTCCAGGCCCTCCCCAAGGGCGACCGCGGCGAACTCGCCGTCGAGACCATGACGGAGACCGGTGTCGACGCCATCGTCCCCTGGGCGGCCTCCCGCTGCATCACGCAGTGGAAGGGCGAGCGGGGATTGAAGGGGCTCGCCAAGTGGCGGGCCACGGCACGGGAGGCCGGCAAGCAGTCCCGCCGCGTCCGCTTTCCCGAGGTCGCGGACGCGATGACGACCAGGCAGGTTGCCGCACTTCTCGCCAAAGCCGATCTCGCCGCCGTACTGCACGAGAGTGGCGACGAACCCCTCGCCACCGCCGAACTCCCCGCGCGCGGCGAGATCGTGCTCGTGATCGGCCCCGAAGGAGGCGTCTCTCCGGAGGAGTTGGCGCTCTTCACCGAGGCGGGCGCACAGGCGTACCGCCTGGGGCGCAGCGTGCTGCGCACCTCGACCGCCGGGACCGCGGCGGCGGCGCTGCTCCTTGGCCGTACCGGTCGCTGGTCCTGAATCCACTGGGAGGACGCCTTGGAACTCGCCCAAGTACGCCTGCTCGTCTCCGACTTCCCGGCCTGCTACCGGTTCTACGCCGAGGTCCTCGGCCTCAAGCCCCAGTCGGGCGCGACCGGGGGGCCGTACGAGAAGTTCAGCCCTGTCACCGGCTCGGCGGGCATCGCCCTCCAGGACCGCGCGATGATGGCCCAGATCCTCGGTGAACTGGGCGACTTGGTGACGGGGCACCGCTCACTGGTGGTGCTGCGGGTGGACGACCTGGACGCGTACTGCGAGCAGATCACGGCCCGTGGCGCGACCCTCCTGCACGATCCGGCTCCCATGACCGACCGGATGCGCGCCGCCCACCTCAAGGACCCGGAAGGGAACCTGGTGGAGCTGCAGGAGTGGCTGCTGCGCGGCTGATGACGGCGGGAAACAGGGTCCAGCCGTCCAACTCCCGTGGTCCCGGCGGCAGTTCTTGCGCCTGTGCGTGCGGTCCTTGTGCGTGCGTTCGAGTGTGACGGGCGAGAGTGCCCAAGTGGCCGCATGAGGTCTTCCGCGGCGCCCGGGACGGTGGCACGCTGCCGTCCATGGGGGCTTTGAGACGGATTTGGCGACGGGCCGGGCAGCGGCGGACAGTGGCGATGGCCGGTCTCGTGGTCGTCGCCGTGGGCGGCGTCGTCGCGTGTGACCCCGGCGGACTGACTTCAGCCTCCGTCGCCTACACGACCGACCAGACCGTGACGAAGGAGCTGGAGCGGCAGAAGGCGGATGTCGCCTGGCTCAGCTGCACGGCGTCGTTCGACGGCGGCAACAAGGTCTACACGCCCGGGACGACGCCCTCGCCGACCGAGGACACGGTGGCGGACGTCGACTGCACGGGGGAGACCTCGGACGGGCAGGACATCACCGTCACGGGCAAGGTCACCCGGGCCGTCAACGGCCGCTGCGTACGCGGTGATCTGACCGCCGAAATCGACGGCAAGCAGTGGTTCCACGTGACCGGTCTCGGCAACTGCGACGCCCCCAGCACGCCCGGGTACACCCCGCCCGTCAACAACGAGCCCCAACAGCCCGGCCCCACTGTCACGGTGACCGTCACCAGGACCATCTGGTGCCAGGGAGACCCCACCTGCTGGCCCGAGGGCAAGTGACCTGCGCCGCGCGGGAGCCCGGAGCGCGCGAGCGCTGGAGGCGGCTGACGTGCGCCGGGCGGGGAGATAAGTGATCGAACCCCCTGTCCAGGGGCGTGATCGCTGCCTAAGGTGATCGGGTGACAGAGTCCGCACCCTCCGCGTATCTCCGGTTTCCGCATCTGCACGGCGATCTGGTCGCCTTCACCGCCGAGGACGACATCTGGGTCGCCCCGCTGGACGGTGGCGGCCGCGCCTGGCGGGTCAGCGCAGACAACGTGCCGGTGAACCATCCGCGTATCTCCCCGGACGGCACGACCGTCGCCTGGACGTCCACCCGCGACGGCGCCCCCGAGGTGCATGCCGCCTCGCTGGACGGCGGACCGTCCAAACGGCTGACGTACTGGGGGAGTTCGAAGACCCAGGTGCGCGGCTGGACCCCCGACGGGCAGGTGCTCGCACTCAGTACGCAGGGTCAGGCGAGTCTGCGGCGCAGCTGGGCGCGGTCCGTCCCGCTCGACGGCGGCCCGGCGACCACCCTTCCGTACGGGCCCGTCGGCGATGTCGCCCACGGCGAGGCGGGCGTGCTGCTGCTGTCCGCTCCCATGGGGCGCGAGGCCGCCTGGTGGAAGCGGTACCGGGGCGGTACGGCGGGCAAGCTGTGGATCGACCGGGCGGCCGCGGGCGAAGAGGGAGTGGGGGAATTCGTACGGCTGCATGAAGAGCTTGACGGGAACCTCGAGTACCCCTTGTGGGTGGGGGAGCGCGTCGCGTTCCTGTCCGATCACGAAGGTGTCGGGGCGCTGTACTCGTCTCTCGCGGACGGGGCCGACCTGCGGCGGCACACGCCGATCGACGGCTTCTACGCCCGGCACGCGGCGACCGACGGCACCCGCGTCGTGTACGCGTCCGCCGGTGAACTGTGGCTCCTCGACGACCTGGACGGCGCCGAGCCGCGCCGGCTCGATCTGCGGCTCGGCGGACAGCGCGTCGACCTTCAGCCGCATTCCGTGAGCGCGTCCCGCTGGTTCGGGGCCGCCGCACCCGACCACACCGGACGCGGCAGCGCGATCTCCGTACGCGGCTCCGTCCACTGGGTCACCCACCGCTCAGGACCGGCCCGCGCGCTCGCCGCCGAGCCCGGCGTACGCGCCCGGCTGCCCCGCACCTTCCGGGCCGAGGGCGAGGAGCACGTGGTGTGGGTGACGGACGCCGAAGGCGACGACGCCCTGGAGTTCGCCCCCGCGACCGGGGTCGCCCCCGGAGCGACACCCCGCAGGCTCGCCGCCGGACAGCTCGGACGGGTGCTCGCCCTCGCGGTGGCACCCGACGGCAGCCGCGTCGCCGTCGCCGCGCACGACGGACGCGTCCTGCTCGTCGAGCGAGAGACGGGCGAGGTGCGCGAGGTCGACCGCAGCGAGAACGGCGACGTCAGCGGCCTCGCCTTCTCGCCCGACTCCGCCTGGCTCGCCTGGTCGCACCCCGGCCCGCGCCCGCTGCGCCAGCTCAAGCTCGCCAACACCACCGACCTGTCGGTGACCGAGGCGACCCCGCTCCGCTTCCGCGACTACGCGCCCGCGTTCACCCTCGACGGCAAGCATCTCGGCTTCCTGTCGGCCCGGTCCTTCGACCCGGTCTACGACGAGCACGTCTTCGACCTCGCCTTTGTGGGCGGCTCGCGGCCGCACCTCATCACGCTCGCCGCGACCACCCCGTCCCCCTTCGGACCGCAGCGCCACGGCCGCCCCTTCGAAGCGCCCGACAAGGACGAGACGCCCGACAGCGAGGGCACCCCCGCGACCCGGATCGACCTCGACGGACTCGCCGACCGGATCGTGCCTTTCCCCGTCGAGGCCGCCCGCTACTCCGGCCTGCGCGCGGCCAAGGACGGACTCCTGTGGCTGCGGCACCCGGTCCGCGGAGTGCTCGGCTCCTCCCGCGCCACCCCCGACGACCCGGACCCGAAGACCGAGCTGGAGCGGTACGACCTCGTCCAGCAGCGCATCGAGCATCTCGCCGCCGACGCCGACCACTTCGCCGTCAGCGGCGACGGCAAACGCGTCCTGCTGTGGACCGACGGCAAGCTCAAGGTCGTACCGAGCGACCGGCGCGCCTCGAACGACGACGAGAGCGACACGAACATCACCGTCGATCTGTCGAGGGTGCGGCAGACCGTCGACCCGACCGCCGAGTGGCGGCAGATGTACGACGAGACCGGCCGCCTCATGCGCGACAACTTCTGGCGGCCCGATCTCGGCGGGGTCGACTGGGACGGGGTCCTGGAGCGGTACCGGCCGGTGCTCGAACGGCTCGCCACCCACGATGATCTGGTGGACCTGTTGTGGGAGGTGCAGGGTGAGCTCGGCACCTCGCACGCGTACGTCACTCCGCGCGGCGGCGGATGGAGTGGCGGCGACCGGGCGCAGGGGCTGCTCGGGGCCGACATCTCCCGTCACGAGGACGGCAGTTGGCGTATCGACCGGATCCTCCCCTCGGAGACCTCCGACCCCGACGCGCAGGCGCCGCTCGCCGCGCCCGGGGTCGCCGTGCGCTCCGGGGACGCGATCCTCGCGGTCGCGGGGCGGCCGGTGGACCCGGTGGCCGGGCCAGGACCGCTGCTCGTCGGCACGGCGGGCAAGCCCGTCGAGCTGACCGTCTCCCCGTCCGGCGGCGGCGATCCCCGGCACGCGGTCGTGGTGCCCCTCGCGGACGAGGAACCGCTGCGGTACCACGCGTGGGTCGCGGACCGGCGAGCCTACGTCCACGAGCGGTCCGGCGGACGGCTCGGCTATCTGCACGTGCCCGACATGGTCGGCTCCGGATGGGCGCAGCTCCACCGCGACCTGCGCGTCGAGGTGGCGCGCGAGGGACTCGTCGTGGACGTCCGCGAGAACCGCGGCGGCCACACCTCCCAGCTGGTCGTCGAGAAACTCGCGCGGCGGATCGTCGGCTGGGACCTGCCGCGCGGCATGCGGCCCTACAGCTATCCCGAGGACGCGCCGCGCGGGCCCGTCGTCGCCGTCGCCAACGAGTTCTCCGGCTCCGACGGCGACATCGTGAACGCGGCGATCAAGGCGCTCGGCATCGGTCCGGTGGTCGGCACCCGGACCTGGGGCGGCGTGATCGGCATCGACAGCCGCTACCGGCTCGTCGACGGCACCCTCGTCACCCAGCCCAAGTACGCCTTCTGGTTCGAGGGTTACGAGTGGGGCGTGGAGAACCACGGCGTCGATCCGGACGTCGAGGTCGTCCAGGCCCCGCAGGACTACGCCGCCGGGCGGGACACGCAACTGGACGAGGCGATCCGGATCGCGCTGGCCGCGCTGGCGGAGAGCCCGGCGAAGGCTGCGCCCGGGTTGCCGTCGTTGTGACTCCGGGCGCAGGTGGGGGCGGGAGCGGGGGCGGCGACGTGGTGGCTCCGGGCCCGGGGGTGGGTGCGGCGCTGTTGTGACTCCGGGCCCGGGGGGCAGGTGCGGCGGCGTTGTGGCTCCGGCCCCGGGGGTGGGTGCGGTGGCGTCGTGGCTCGGGCTGCGGGTAGGTGGGGCGTCGGCGATCAACCAGGCCGATACGATGCTCGCGTACTGACCGGACCGCGCGAGGAGGCACACGCATGGTGGGAGAACCGCAGGACGACTGCCTGTTCTGCAAGATCGCCGCGGGGCAGATCCCGGCGGACGTGGTCCGGGAGACCGAGACGACCGTCGCGTTCCGGGACATCCACCCCCAGGCGCCCACCCACGTCCTGGTCATCCCCAAGGTGCACCACCCGGACGCCGCGTCGCTGGCGGCCGCCGAGCCCGGCATCGCCGCGGACCTGCTGCGCGAGGCCGGCCAGGTCGCGGGCGACGAGAAGCTCGAGAGCTACCGCATCGTGTTCAACACGGGCAGCGGCGCCGGGCAGACCGTCTTCCACGCGCACGCCCACGTCCTGGGCGGCCGCGGTATGCAGTGGCCGCCGGGGTAACCGGCCTTGTCCGTACGTGAATTGGTGGTCCTCGGCACCGCCAGCCAGGTCCCCACCCGCCATCGCAACCACAACGGCTACCTGCTCCGCTGGGACGGGGAGGGGCTGCTGTTCGATCCCGGCGAGGGCACGCAGCGGCAGATGCTGCGTGCCGGGGTCGCGGCCCATGATCTGCACCGGATCTGTGTCACCCACTTCCACGGCGACCATTCGCTCGGGCTCGCCGGGGTGATCCAGCGCATCAACCTCGACCGGGTGCCGCACGAGGTGACCGCGCACTATCCCCGCTCCGGGCAGCGGTTCTTCGACCGCCTGCGGTACGCGACCGCCTACCGCGAGACCGTCGCGCTCACGGAGGCGCCGGTCGATGCCGATGGAGTGCTTGCTGTGAGTGCTTCGTACGCCCTGGAGGCTCGTCGGCTCTCCCACCCTGTCGAGTCGTACGGCTATCGGATCGTCGAGCCCGACGGGCGGCGGATGTTGCCCGAACTTCTTGCCGAGCGGGGTATCAAGGGACCCGATGTCGGGCGGCTGCAGCGGGAGGGCTCCCTTCCCGGGGTGTCCCTCGACGACGTGAGCGAGGTACGGCGGGGGCAGCGGTTCGCGTTCGTCATGGACACCCGGCTGTGTGACGGGGTGTATGCGCTTGCCGAGGGGTGCGACATGCTCGTCATCGAGTCGACGTTTCTTGACGAGGACCTACAACTGGCAGCGGATCATGGGCATTTGACGGCTGGTCAGGCGGGGGCTGTCGCCAAGCGCGGCGGCGTACGGCATCTCGTGCTGACGCACTTCAGTCAGCGGTACTCCGAGCCCGACGAGTTCGAGCGGCAGGCTCGGGCTGCTGGGTTCGAGGGGGAGCTGACTGTGGCGCATGATCTGGTGCGGGTGCCGGTTCCTAAGCGGCGGTGAGGGGGGGAGCGGCTGTGGCGGCCCGGGGGCGGGTGTGGGTGCCGGTTGCGGAGTGACGGTGGTGCGGGTGGGGTGCGGGTGCGCGTGTGGGTGCCGGTTCTGGAGTGGTGGATCGGCTTTACGATGATTTGATGGCCCTCCCCAAAGCTGAACTGCACCTGCATATCGAAGGCACCCTCGAGCCCGAGCTGGCCTTCGCGCTTGCCGCGCGCAACGGTGTGACGCTGCCGTACGCGGATACCGAAGAGCTGCGCAAGGCGTATCTCTTCGATGACCTTCAGACGTTCCTGAACCTGTACTACGAGCTCATGGCCGTACTGCGGACGGAACAGGACTTCGCCGACCTCGCTGACGCGTATCTCGCGCGTGCCGCCGTGCAGGGGGTGCGGCACGCCGAGATCTTCTTTGATCCGCAGGCGCACATCGCGCGGGGGGTCGGCATGGGGACCGTCGTCGAGGGGCTCTCCCGTGCGCTCGGGCGCAGCGAGGAGACGCATGGGGTCTCTACGCAGCTGATCATGTGCTTCCTGCGGGACGAGTCCGCGGAGTCGGCCATGGCGACGCTGGAGGCGGCGAAGCCGTACCTCGACCGGATCGTCGGCGTCGGTCTCGACTCCGCCGAGGTCGGGCATCCGCCGGTCAAGTTCCGTGCGGTGTACGAGGCTGCCGCCGCGCTCGGGCTGCGGCGGGTCGCGCACGCGGGGGAGGAGGGGCCGCCGTCGTACATCACCGAGGCGCTGGACGTGCTCGGTGTTGAGCGCATCGACCATGGGCTGCGGTGTATGGAGGACGACGTGCTGGTCGAGCGGCTTGTGCGGGAGCGGGTGCCGTTGACTCTGTGTCCGCTGTCGAACGTGCGTCTGCGGGCCGTGGAGGTGCTGGAGGATCATCCGCTGGTCGCGATGATGGACGCGGGGCTGTTGTGCACGGTGAACTCCGACGATCCCGCCTACTTCGGGGGGTACGTCGGGGACACCTTCCACGCGGTGCGCGAGGCGCTGGGGGTCGATCAGGAGCGGTTGCGTGAGCTGGCCCGCAACTCGTTCGAGGCATCGTTCCTGGAGCATGACGAGGAGCGGCGGGCTCGGTATCTCGCCGAGGTCGAGGCGTACGAGTTCGAGTAGCCGGGTGGGTGCCTGCGGTCCGGTGCCTGCGGTCCGGTGCCTGCGGTCCGGTGGGTGGGTCGGGGCCGGGGGCCGGTACATCCGCCCGTCGCCGCCGGATCAGACGTCGGGCAGGAAGCGAGGGGTCCGGTGACGCGAACGTAAGCGACGGGCATGTGATGTACC